>JARFQM010000340.1 GCA_029287755.1 Desulfofustis sp.
ATTCAATATGGTAATAATTAAATTCCATATAATAGTTGCCCTCAACTATTTATAGAAAAAACGAAGAATAGTTGGAAATAGTGGTAAAAACATTGGGTTAATTCTTGAAAAGAAGTTGTAAAATAAATTCTCAAAGTGGCAGCTTTATTAGGGCTCTGGATATTTTGCTCAGTGTTCTGCAGCCTACTTTCGTGATCAGCACATCGTCTTCTATCCTCACTCCGTATTTGCCCTTTAAATAAATACCAGGTTCAACCGTAAAGCTCATACCCGGTTTGAGCTCGTCTTTGTTGCCAGCATGAATGTAGGGTTCTTCATGACACTCCAGGCCGATACCATGACCAGTCCGGTGGTGGAAAAAAGAGCCGTAGCCAGCCGTCTCTATTAAGGATCTGGCAGCGTTGTCCACGGTTCTGCAGGCAGTCCCCGGCCGGGCGGCACTGCGTCCCGCTTCGTTTGCCTTGAGAACGAGTTCATGGATACGACGGGCCTCCTCATCCACTTCGTCGATTGCAAATGTCCTTGTAAGATCAGCAGTATAGCCCCGCCATGTCGCTCCCCAGTCGATGATCAGCAGGTCGCCTTCCCGGAGTCTGCGGTCTGACGGCTTGGCGTGGGGATTGGCGCCGTTGGGTCCGGTTGAGACTATTGGTGTAAAGGGCAGCGGCTGTTCCGAGCCGTGACGGTAGAGTTCGATGACCAGTTCCGCCGCCACTTCCTGCTCGGTCTGGCCGGCTCTTAGACGCGGCAGGATGGCCTTGAGGCTGTCTTCGGCAATGGCCACCGCCTTCTGTATGCGGTTGACCTCTTCCTGGTCCTTTATGGCCCTGCACTGAGCAATTGCCTCATCGGCGCCGGCAAAAGAGGTGGTAGCAGAGGATGTCTCCAGGTAGCCGTATTCAAGCAGTCTGAACTGTCGAGGCTCGAAACCTATGTTGAGCCCTTTCAGCCCCGCGCTGCGGCAAGCCATATCGAAGGTCGCCTGCCAGTGGGCGGGATTGTCGGGGTAGCTGAATGGTTGACAAGCAAAATCCAGTGCTTCCAGTTTGGGCTCTTCCAGCTCAGGCAGCACGATACACGGTTTTTTCCCGGCCACCAGAAAAAGTACCACCGGCCGCTCCATGAGATGAAAATGCAGGCCGCTGAAATAGGTAAGACTCGGTCCGGCGTTAAGAACCAGGCCGTCAAATCCTCTCTCGGTGAGGGCTTTAAGCACTTTTTGCTGTCGTTTGTGAGACATTGTTTCACTCCTTGAAACTGAGGGGTCAGCACCATTTTATACCCAGTGATAGAGGCTCCAATTCTTCCCCATGCCTCCCTGCTCACCAGGCTGTCTGCCCGGTCCGCCGGGCACGCGCCCGGGCCTTGCCTGGGTGGAATCTTGCAGCTATAACGCTATCTATAGCACAGTTTGCAGGTTGGACCCTTGGAAAATGGTTTGACCCGTCCCTCGCTCTCTGTAGTTGACTTCAGCGCTGGAGCAGGCTATTAGATTGCAAATGGCTCTGATATTTCAATGTATCTGAAGAAGTCCAGGAAAGGGAGGTGGGCATGGAACCCACTGTACTTACCACCGACATGATCATTGTCTTCAGCTTGCTCGGCCTGGCTATTTTCCTTTTTGTATTTGATCTTCTGCGGGTAGATCTGGTCGGCTTGATGATGATGGTGGTGCTGCCCCTGACCGGTGTCATCGGGCCCGATGAGGCGATCGCCGGGCTCAGCTCCAATGCAGTGGTGTCGATTATCGCAGTGATGATACTGGGCGCCGGTCTGAACAAGACCGGGGTGATGAACGTGGTTGCCTCACAGATTGTCAAATTTGCAGGCAGCAGCGAAGCGCGGATCATGGTGATCATCTCGACCACCGTAGCGGTCATCTCAAGTTTCATGCAGAATATCGGCGCCGCCGCCCTGTTTCTTCCGGCCACCATGAGAATCGGCCGACAGCTCAATATCCCGGCCAGCAAAATACTCATGCCCATGGGTTTCTGCGCCATTACCGGTGGCTGCCTCACTCTGGTCGGTTCCTCGCCGCTGATCATGCTCAACGACCTGATGGAGAGCTGGTGGGTCAATAACCAGGCGGTGGTGAATGGGGCCGGCTTCGAACCGCTCGGGCTGCTGTCAGTTACCCCGATAGGCATCGCATTGCTGGTGGGAATCCTCTTCTATTTCGCGGTCTTTGGCCGGAAACTGCTGCCGGCCGATGTCTGCATGATCGATGAAGACTGCATGGATAAGCGCCTCCAGGATATCTACGGGGATGAGGTCGGCAAAGGCTATGAACTGGTAGTGCCCTCTTACTTTCCGGCTCAAACGCTCGGTGAAATTGAGTTGCGGCCCAAGTACCATGTCACCGTGGTTGGTATCGCCAAGGGCGAAGAGCGGTACACCAAAAACTTCGCCCCGGGGAAAGATGACGCCATCGAAGCGGGGGACATCCTCTGGGTGATTGGCTCAGACGACAAAGTAGAGACCCTCACCAAGGAACTGGGCTGGCAGCTCAGACCGGAACCGGAGCTTTTCGCCGACGATAACTCCCTGGACGAGAGCGGCATCATCGAAGGCGTGGTCATCCCCCACTCGAATCTCACCGGCCATACCCTCGAGGAACTGAAGTTTGGGGAACTCTACAAGGTGAATGCACTGGCACTGGTGCGCGGGGACCAGGTTATCATGGATAATATCAATGTGACCGAGCTGGTCCAGGGCGACACCCTGCTGCTCCAGGGCAAATGGCAGCGCTTCAATCTGATTGCTGAAAAAAATGACATCGCATTTGTCGAGGAGATTCGCGGCGAAGAGTTCAAGCCGGAGAGGACCAAATGCGCGCTCTTCTTTCTGTTCATGTCGCTGGCCCTGGTACTCGGATTCCAGGTCAAGCTGTCCATCGCCCTGCTCAGCGGCGCGCTGGGCATGATCATTACCAGGATTATCTCCGCCGACCGGGCCTACGAGGCGGTCGACTGGCGTACCGTGTTTCTGCTGGCAGGCCTGATTCCGCTCGGCACTGCCTTTGAAAACACCGGTGCCGCCGCTTATATTGCCCATAAGGTCCTGAGTTCATTTGCGGAGCTCACCCCTGTGCTCCTGCTTTTTCTGGTTTCGGTATTGACCGCCTTTTTTTCCCTGGTAGCCTCCAATGTCGGTGCCACGGTCCTGATGGTGCCGCTGGCCATGAACATGGCTGCCCGCCTGGGGACTGATCCGGTGCTGGCGGCGCTGGTGGTTGCCGTCTCGGCCTCCAATACCTTCATTCTGCCTACCCATCAGGTCAACGCCCTGATCATGAGGCCAGGTGGTTACCGCCCCAAAGATTACATGAAGGCCGGCGTCGGCGCCTCGGTACTCTACACGGTCATTCTCCTGGTCATGCTGGTACTTTTCTACGGTGTCTGATGGTAGTGATCCGCATAGCGGCGCCTCCGGGCCCTCTTGGCGACCAAATCAGGCGGCGCATTGCCCGCCTGCAAGAAGACCACGGCATTGACTGTACTGTGGAGCTGGTCAGCGATTTTGAGGCGATTGTTAATCTGGGGGTCTATGCCGTTCCCGGTCTTCTTGTCGACGGAGAGCTGAAGAGCGTTGGCCGGGTCCCTGAAATCCATGAACTGCTTGACTGGCTTGGCTTCGACAGCCCACAACTGCCCTCAGGTCTTGCTCAATAAGAGCGCCTATAATTAAACCGTTGTCTTTTTTATCACTCCGCTCTATATCTATTGAAGAAAATAGACTCCGAGCCGAAAGTCCTACGTTTCCTCTGAGCAGGCTGAGCACAATGAAAGGAAATATGGTCTGGGGCCGATAGGGTTGTCCTGGAAACGGCGCAGCCTTCCGTACTTGAAAAGGAGTGTCCATGTCCGCACCCTCAAAAGATATTCTCACCACCGGCGCCGGTATCGAACAGACGCAGTTGATCGACAACCACGGCAGGGTAATTACCTATCTGCGGCTGGCCATCACCGATCGCTGCAACCTGCGCTGCTCCTACTGCATGCCCGAGCAGGGCGTTGAGCCGGTTGCCCACGGCGAAACCCTGAGCTATGAAGAGCTTGAGCGGTTGGCGAGGCTCTTCCTGGAAATGGGTATCACTAAGATCCGGATCACCGGGGGAGAACCGTTCGTCAGGCGCGGCTGCATGGATTTTCTCGAACGCCTCAAGTACGATCTCGGGGTCAAACAACTCGTCGTCACCACCAACGGGGTCGAAACCGCCCGCCACCTGAAACGATTGCAGGCCCTGCCGATCTCGGGAATTAACCTGAGTCTGGACACGCTGGACCGGGAGCGCTTCAAGACGATCACCAGACGCGACCGCCTTGCCGATGTACTGGATACTCTCTACGGGGCTTTGGAACTTGGCATCAAGGTCAAAGTGAATTCGGTGGTGTCGGAAGAAACCAGTGATGCGGAAATTCTCCAACTTGGTCAACTGGCAGAGGACAACAGGCTCAGCCTGCGGTTCATCGAGAAGATGCCGTTTTCCGGCGAAAAAATGGTAGAAGCCAGGGTCGATCTCGGTCTGGCCGAGCGGCTGGCAAAGCTCTTTCCCGGCCTGGTAGAGCGCCAGGTTGACAATGGCTCCACCGCAAAGGAGTTCGGGGTAAAGGGTTACCGCGGCAGCCTGGGCATAATCGAGGGCAGTTCGAGAAAGTTCTGCTCAACCTGCAACCGGGTGCGGATCACTCCGCAGGGAATGCTGAAAGTGTGCCTCTACGATAACGGAGTGCTTGATCTCAAAGAATTGATCCGCGGTGGAATAACCGATGCAGGACTTCTGGGGAGCATCAGAGAGTGCTTGAATAAACGTTTTGCCGACGGTCACCAGACCGAATCCGCCAACGGCAGAGCTGAGCAGCCTTCAATGGCATCTATCGGCGGCTGAAGGACTGAGACGACCATGGCAACAGTTGAAGCAGTATGTACCAGCGCAAAGAAAGGCGTGGTAAAAAAAGAGCAGGAACGAGTGACATTGAAAGCCGACTGGGGTATCGAGGGAGACGCTCATGCAGGGGACTGGCATCGGCAGGTTTCGCTGCTGGCCGCAGAGTCCATAGCACTTGTGCGCGAGGTACTGCCAACCCTGGAAAAAGGGGCCTTTGCCGAGAATATAATCACCCGCGGTGTGGACCTGGAATCGCTGGGTATAGGCAGGAGACTGCGGATTGGCGAAAGCGTCGTTCTGGAGATCACCCAGATAGGTAAAGAATGCCATAACAGCGGCTGCGCCATAAAAAAGGCGACCGGGGACTGTATCATGCCCCGGGAAGGTCTCTTTGCCAAAGTGATCGCTGGGGGAAGCATCGGCCCCGGTGATGAGATTGCCAAACTCTGAGCGAGGCTGGAAAAAAGAGACAGTTTTTCTCAGAGCTTCAGGTACTTTTTCAGGACTCCCCGCACCTCTTTCTCCAGTGCCTTGCCTTCCAGCTTACTGACGATGCCATGGAGCTGCGGCGCCATTTCGATAAACGGAGCCAACAGTACCGGGTCGAAGTGAGAACCGGAATCCTGTTCAAGGATCGCCAGCGCTCTCTCCAACTCCTGAGGTTGCCGGTACGGGCGCTGGGTGGTGATGGCATCGAAGGCATCGACGATGGCAAAGATCCGTGCTTCCAGCGGAATTTTATCGTGGCTGAGGCCGGCCGGATAGCCGCTCCCGTCATATTTTTCATGGTGGCAACGCACCACATGCAGACCATCTTTGAGCCAACGGTAACGCTTGATCTGGGCGACGCCGTTTTTCACATGGTCCCGTACCAGGGAGAGTTCTTTCTTATCCAGGGGCCCCTGTTTCAAAAGCAGTGAGACATCTATATCCAGCATCCCGATATCGTGCAGCAAGACGCCCTGAACGAAGCTCCTGATCTTGTCCCGGGAAAGCTTGTGTCGCTCGGCCAGCCTGATCCCATAGATCAGTACCCGCTGGCTGTGGTCGGCGACGCCGACATCGCTCTTAGCCAGGGCAGTGCCCAGCCGGGTGAGGAGAAAATTGTTGGCCAGGTTGAGATCCGAGCTGCTCCTGATCAACCTGTTGTGAAAGAAGATCAGCCCAGGGTACATCAGCAGGCCGCAGAGTATCACCGCGCCGGCACCGATAAGACAGGACCACAGAAACCTCCAGCCGATTGCCCTGGTATCTTCCAGCGAGCTCCGATAGAGCGCCTGCAGGTGGCCGAGGATGTCGTCGTCCTGCAGGCCCCTGACCGGCAGCACGGTTTTCAGGTAAATTCTTTTATCGGCAAACAGCCAGGAGCCGGTCGGTTCTCCGCCGGGATCCAGGTGCGCGGACCTGCCCTCGAAGCGCTGCTCCACGAGCTCCGCGTTGGCTCGGGACTTCTCAAAAAAAACCGTTCCGTCAGGAGAGGACAAACGAACGTCGATAAATGAGGTATGAGCGATTGAGTCGTAAAATTCAGGCGTCGCGGCTACCTTTTCACCAGCGGAGTGGTTATTATGCTGCTCTAAGAAAAGGGGAACGAAAAGGGTGGCTTCCTTGGCGGCGTAGTGGATCAGGACCTGTTCCAGTCGTCGGTATTCGAGATAGCAGGTAGCGGAGACCACCAGCAGCATGGTGAGCAGACAGACTGCTGTGAGCCGCTTGATGAGAAGGGCGTGGATCTCTTTTTTCAATGCCGGGAATTTCATAGAAAACCTTGTTTCAGCGTGGCCAAGAAGATTGCCGCCACTCTACCATTGTCGGGGGTAAATGACAATGTACCTTGGTCTGCAAGGTCCTAAAAAGAATTGATATAGATCGGAAAATGGGAGTGTAGGGCTGCTGCGCTTACCTGACTCACCAAACGACCTGCTTGGGAGCCCAAATTCCTTGTGGTGCCTGGGGATCGGTGTGCTTGACTTCGTGCAGGTGAGCCTAATGAAGCCGGACGGCAATAGGGGGTTCATATGACCGGTGAAAAGGGGGAAGGAATTGCCGCCCGGCCACCTCAAATAGGATAACCTGAATATACAGCCTGAAAATTTATAATCTTTGCATTTGGCGGCTAATATTTTGCATTCTACGACAAAAAAGAAGGGAGGGCGAACGAGGTGCTGTTAACCAAGCTTGCAAGTATCCAGCATATTCTCTGGGAGATTATGGAGGAGTACGGGGTTGATCCCGAGCCGGTATTCCACCGGGTTAATCTCGATCCTGATCTGCTGTTCGAGCCGGGCGCCCGTTATCCCCTTGACGGCGTTGCGGCTCTGTGGCAGGAGATGGAGCAGCTCATCGAGGATCCGTGTTTTGGTCTGAAAACCGCGGATCACTGGCATCCCTCCCATTTCGGTACCATTGGTTATGCGATGATGGCAAGTTCCACGGTGCGCAACGGCCTCGAGCGGCTTATGCGCTACCACCGCGTCGTTTCCGATGCCCGATTCGGTGAGTTGCGGGAGGATGAGGAGCGCGGCACCCTCGAGGTCAAATTGAATTGGAGCGAAGAACAACCCTGGACCCCGGCGCGGGAGGACGCCGCACTCACCTTCATCTTGAGCAGTTGTCGACTCAATTGCAACACACCGCTGTATCCAAGACGGATTGAGATGACCCACAATCAGCACGAGTGCCTGGAACGCTACGAAAATTTTTTCAGCTGCCGGGTTGATCTGAAGCGGCCTGCCCCGCTGATAAGTTTTTCGCTCAGCGATGTCGACAGGCCGCTGAGAAGTGGAGACGAATACCTGGCCCAGCTGCATGACAACATAATGGAAGATTATATCTCCAGGCTCTCTGAGGTGCGCTTGATTCGTTTAGTGCAAAAATTTTTGGCAGCCCAGTTGCCCGCCGGGCCGGTCACGGTGGATGCGGTCGCCAGGGAACTCGGCATGTCGACCCGTAAATTGCAGAGGGACCTGAAACTGGAAGGTACCACTTACCAGGAGCTGTTAAACGGTACGCGAAAGGACCTGGCCCAGCGCTATGTCAAAGACAGCCATAACGATCTTACCGAGGTTGCGTTTATTCTCGGTTTTGCCGATCTCTCAACCTTTTCCCGCTCGTTCAAGCGCTGGACCGGGGTGTCGCCGAGCAGATATCGCAAGACAGAGGCCTAAAAAAAGAGCGTCCCCGGCCCGGGGCCGGGGACGCTCTCTTGCGTGAAACCAAACTTTAGGATCGGCTCCTCTTCTCTTTAGAGATCGGCTTCGAGGTTGGCCGGTTCGTAATACTCCTTGGGGTGCTGACAGGCGGGACATTTTTGCGGCGGCTCGGTGCCGTCGTGCTTATACCCGCAGAGGCTGCATTTCCAGGTGATCGGTTCATCCCTGGTAAAAACGGTGCCTGCTTTGACGCGGGCCTGAAGTTTCTTGTAACGTTCGCGGTGGTCGGCCTCAACCCTGCCGATCTGCTCGAATTTCGCAGCCGCTTCCATATTGCCCTCTTCTTTGGCGACAGCGGCAAAATTGGGGTACATGGTCGTGGTTTCGTAGTCCTCGCCGTCGATTGCTTCCTGGAGGTTGGCAACGGTGTCGCCGATGCCTCCGAGCAGTTTGAAGTGATCATTGGCATGACGCATTTCGTTGATCGCCGTCTCTTCGAACAGTTTGGCGATATAGTGGTATCCTTCCTTGCGGGCAACTTTGGCGAAAAACGTATACTTGTTTCTGGCCATAGATTCGCCGGCAAATGCTGCTTCCAGATTCTCTTTTGTCTTACTCATGTTCCACTCCAGATATATGGTGATTGGTTAAGGAACCACCTGGGGTTCCCCGGCAAAAAAGGCAGTTGATAATAATTCTTTTTATCAAAAAGAACAACAACTATTGCGCTTGAATAGTGTCATGCTGCGCCCCCAAAATGCTCCTTCTGCTTGACAGAAGCGGCGCCGAGGACTGATTATATCGGGGCGCCCGTCCCTGTCAAGACCACTGGGTAGTATCTCATTTTGGTTTTACGCTGGTTTTGGGGGTGAGAAGGATAGCTAGGGTCTGGGGACCGAGGCGGATGTCTTCCACCATCATGTCGATGCTCAGTTCCCGCTGGCCAAGATCGGCGATAATCGGCTGCAGGTTGTCCAGGGGCAGTGGAAATTCCTGTTCATTAAACAGGCTGGCAACGAGAGTGCCCACTTCCTGGCTCTGCGAACCCTGCTGATTGAGCTCGGAGACGGTGGGCCGGATGAACAGGGTTTGGCTTGCTTTATCGAATCTGGTGACGGCCTGCAGGCTGAATTGAAGGTCTACATTGCCCACATTGAGTCGCAGCTGATGCCCGCCAATAGCGGTGTTGAGTTGTACATTTTGGCCTCTCATGGTTACCGCGGCGGTGAGCGACTTGTCTTTGAAGGCCAGGTTCTCCACCTTCTCCACAGAAATCAGCCCGGCGAGGAGGGTCTCCGCTGGTTGATTGATCTGCAGCGGCAGACACTGCTGCACCACCTCAGCAACCACCGTATCGGGCAGGCTGAGGACTATCGGTTGCCCCGAACCGAGTACAGGGGAAACCATAAAATGGAGCACAAAGAGGGCGATAAAAAAGGATTTTTTCATAACGACAAATCTTACCAGTGGGGTTAATATCAGGCTACCTTAAAATTGTTTTGAGAATCGGCCCAGACGGATCCCGAGGTCGCCTGAACAATACATCACAGGCGAGTAATTTGACAGCATTTCTTCCACGCATCGCCAAAAGAAAGACGAGCCGATGGCCAGACTCACCGTAGCAGCCGATTGTTATCTCGAAGAGATCGACAGGTCTCTGGAGAAGACCTTGAAAGACCGGTTGACCATTGACAATCCCAAATATATAGCCGCCAGGCGCTACGGCAGATGGATCGGCAAAAAGCTCAAACCCAAGCTCTACTATTACGAAGAGGAGGTCGGCGGCCTGCGCTTTCCGCGCGGATTTACCAACCAGGTCATCGAACTCTGCCAGGACGCCAACCTGGAACTGGAAATAGTTGACGAGCGCCGGCGTCTTGCCGATCATACGTTCTCCTTTAAGGCCCAGCTGCGCCCCTACCAGGAACAGGCGGTGCAGACGATCTGTTCGAGATCTTTCGGTGTGCTCGAGGCCGGCACCGGCAGCGGCAAGACAGTTATGGCCCTGGCCGCCGTCGCGAGAAGGAGGCAGCCGACCATTGTCATTGTCCATACCAAGGAACTGCTTTACCAGTGGCGGGACCGGATCGAAGAGTTCTTGGGCATCGAAGCCGGCTTGATCGGCGATTCCAAGTTCGATCTCCAGCCGCTGACCGTGGCGATTGTCAACAGCGCCAGGAAGCGCACGGAAGAGCTGGTACCGCTCTTCGGTCATTTGATCGTCGATGAGTGCCATCGGGTACCGGCAACCTTGTTTACCGACGTGGTGTCGCACTTCGACAGCTATTTTCTGCTCGGCCTGTCGGCCACCGCATTTCGCAGCGATGAGGGCATGACCAGGTTGATTTACTATTTCATGGGTGACCGGATCCATTCCGTCGATCCCATGCAGCTGAAGGTGTCCGGAGCGGTGCTCAAACCCAAAATCATGCGCAATACCACCCACTTTACCTATGGGTATCGCGGAGATTATCAGGCTCTCATCACCGCCCTTACCACACATGAAGGACGCAACCGGCAGATCGCCGGAGACATCCTGAACCAGGTGCGCAGCGAACCGGACTCCACCGCTCTGGTGGTTTCCGACCGAGTCAGTCACTGCAATGTCTTTGTCGAGCTGCTGCGCAGACACCAGATTTCAGTCGCCCTGCTCACCGGCCAGATTCCCCCGGAGCAGCGCAGCCAAATCGTCGCCGACGTGCAGAACGGCAAACTTCAGGTGCTGGTGGCAACGCTCCAGCTTATCAGCGAGGGGTTTGACTGTTCCGGACTGGCCAGTCTCTTCCTGACCACCCCCATTACCTTCGAAGGACGGCTGGTCCAGGTGATTGGCAGAATCCTTCGGCCCGCAGCCAACAAGGTACCGGTAGTCTATGACTACGTCGACGATCAGGTGCCGGCCCTGCGCCGTTCGGCTGCCGCCCGCCAGAAAGTTCTGCAGAAACTCTGATCCGGCCGGATCCGAACTGCTTTACATCTGTCCGCGCCTGGTGTATGGTGGCCCCCCTTTGTAACGGGGTTGCAAGAATCACCCCATTGATGAGACGGCCCTCGGCCGGACTGTTATGCGCCAGGAAGATATTAGAAATGTGGCAATCATCGCCCATGTGGACCACGGTAAAACCACCCTGATTGACCAGCTGTTCCGTCATTCCGGAATGTTCAGGGACAATCAGGCAGTCGCAGAGAGACTCATGGACTCGATGGATCTCGAACGTGAGCGGGGCATTACCATTACCGCCAAGAACGGGTCTTACCGATACGGCGACGTGCACATCAACATCATTGACACCCCCGGTCATGCCGATTTCGGAGGTCAGGTGGAGCGGGTGCTGCGCATGGCCGACGGGGCTCTGCTGCTGGTGGATGCCCAGGAAGGTCCGATGCCGCAGACCTATTTTGTGCTCAAGAAAGCACTGGCCAACAACCTCCCGGTGATTGTGGTTATCAACAAGATTGACAAACCGGCGGCTCGCTGCGATTGGGTAGTGGATCAGGTCTTCGATCTTTTCGTCAAGCTCGAGGCACCTGACGAAATTCTTGATTTTCCGGTACTCTACGCCTCCGCGAAAGAAGGCTACGCCGTGGCCGAGCCGGATCAGGAGGTAAGCGACGGGGGCTCAATGGCTTTGGTATCTGAGATGATCGTCGACCATATTCCACCGCCGTCCGGATCAAAAGATGGTGGGCTGCAGATGCAGGTCGGAACAATCGACTATTCCCCCTACCTTGGAAGATTGGGCATCGGCAAGGTGGTCAATGGCACCATGGCCTTGAACCAGCCCATCGCTGTGGCACGGAGGGACGGCTCGGTCAAACCGGTACGCATCTCCAAGATATATCGCTTCGAACAGGACCGTAAGGTTGCGGTCGATTCTGCCAGCACCGGGGAGATCGTTGCCGTGGCCGGCATGGATGACGTGACCGTAGGTGTGACCTTCACCGATCCGGAGTCACCCCGGCCCCTGCCGCTGATTGATATCGATCCGCCGACCATTTCCATGGATTTCATCCCCAATGACTCGCCCTTTGCCGGCCGCGAGGGTAAATATGTCACTTCTCGTCATCTCAAGGAGCGCCTGGATCGGGAGACGCTGGCCGACGTTGCCCTGCAGGTTGAATCGCTGCAGGATGGTGTGGGGTTCAAGGTATCGGGCAGGGGCGAACTCCACCTGTCGATCCTGATCGAGAAAATGCGCCGGGAAGGATACGAACTGCAGGTCACCCGTCCCCAGGTGATCATGCGCAGGGAGGATGGACAGCTGCTCGAGCCCTACGAGAAGTTGACCGTCGATGTGGATGAAGCGGTACAGGGACCGGTCATAGAGCGGTTGGGTAAGCTCAAGGGCCAGCTCGAGGAGATGAGCCAGAGCCACGGCATGACCCGGATGGTTTTCACTATCCCCACCCGGGGGCTGCTCGGCTATCGCCCCCGGTTCATGACCGACACCAAGGGCATGGGCACCATGAGCTATGTGTTCGAGGGCTACGGCCCGCATGCCGGGGACATTGCCAACCGCATCAACGGCGTGCTGTCGGTGAAGCAGGGATGCACCTCGGTGGCCTATGCCTTGTTCAATCTCCAGGATCGTGGTACGCTTTTCATTGAACCGGGGGTTGATCTTTACGCCGGACAGATTATAGGTGAGAACTGCCGGTCAGGCGATTTGGTGGTAAATCCGGCCAAAGGCAAGAAACTGACCAACGTCAGGGCCGCCGGTTCGGATGAGGCGGTGATCCTGACCCCGCCGACCGTCCTGAGTCTCGAGGATTGCCTGTCATTCATCAACGACGACGAGCTGGTGGAGGTCACCCCGGCATCGATCAGGCTGCGCAAACGGGCCGCTTCTAAGCAAGCGGGAAGATGAGATGAAAACTATTGTAATCCTTATAATCTCCGTGCTGGCCGGACTGAGCGTGTTCGGCTTGATCGCCAAAAGGTACGGCAGCGACTGCATCCCCTGACTGCTGCTCTACTCCTCCGTGGGCACGGGGGCCGTGGTCTTCTGGGCACTCAACACCCTGCTTTAATAGTACCCCACTGCCTAGACACCATCCGGGCAGCTGCGTCTACCTGCAGCTCGAGAAGTACTCATCCAGGATTCTGGCGTGGTCAAAGGCCAGTTCCGGCAGCTCCTCTCTGGCAAACAATGCCGCCCTGGCGGCATCGTCCGCCCCCTTCGGTACCCCCTCTCCTTTGGCGATATAAACCGTTGACGCGGTGTGCATCCGCGCATCGCGCCCTGGATCTGAATAGGTCCTGAACTGGCGCAGGTCGGTGACGGCTATCCCGGTTTCTTCAAGCGCTTCCCGCACGGCCGCCTGCTCGAACGATTCACCGTAGTCGACAAAACCACCGGGCAGCGCCCAGCCGGGGGGAGGGAATTTACGCTCGATGAGCACGATTCGATCGCCTATTTCAATGATGACATCCACCGTCGGCACCGGGTTTCTCGGCTGGATGGTCTTGTTGCAGTGGGGGCAGTTCATGTCGATGACTCAGTTGAGATCGATCAGGTCCAGTATCTCCCGCCAGCTGTTCACCGAGGGCAGATCGTGGCGATCACTGTTCCAGGGCTGGGCGAAGACCAGTGGCTTGAGTCCCGACTCGGCCAGCATCAGACAGGTTGTGAGCCGGTCATCGACGAAATAGAGGATGTTGTGCTGCCTGATGAAGCGCTCTTTATGATCGTGGTGCCCTGATGACACCAGCTTGATGCGCTCGGCTTCTACGCCGCAATGCAGCCGCAGCCAGTCTGAAACCGGGCCTAATTCGGGCCGGGCGGTGATAATCGTAACCGGAGAATGACGGCTCAGGCGCTTGAGCGACTCGACGGCGCCGGCGATGGGCCTGAGTTTGGTGCCGATGGAATCACGCAGGATATCAGCGAAAATTTGCTCGATGGTGGAGCGCTCCATATTCAGACATTGCTCGACCTGGAAGCTGCTGATCTGCTCGAGTTTCAGATCGCAGTGCCCGTATTTGGTGCAGGCCAGTCTGATGAACGCTTCGCCGATATCGGCGATGACCCCGTCGAAATCAAAGCCGATGTGTTCGGGGGCTATTTGAGGCGCTGGACCGGCCATGCCCGGCTATTGCTTGACGATCGTGCTGTCCTCGACGAGGACCACATATTTGTAGCCGGCACCAAAATCCTTGTCAGCTGCCACCACCCCTTCGATGGTGATCACCTTCGGCCCGCTGAGTTGTTCGGTGGTGGTAACAACCAGGTCGTGGGTGTTCTGCATCGGATCACCCGAGCCGTCCTGGAGATGCAGCCAGTTGCGGCCCATGATATTGGCATTGTATTTCACCACCTGTCCTCTGACGCGCACTTTCTTGCCGTCCAGATCCTTGGCCTGCGCGAAAATCTCAGCCACGGTGAAACTGTTTTCCCCCTCGGCTTTTTCAACCTCTGTTTCAGAAAATGGGGCGACGGCGCCCATGCTGCCGGCGCTGCCCTGTTGCGGCTGGATTGGCGCCGCGGCGCCGGTGCTGGCCTGGCGTTCGGCCTCAACCGCTGCGGCGAACGAATCGTCGGCGGAATTTTGTGGCGCTGCGGATTGTCCGTGGGGACTCATTGGTGCGGCACCGACCAGGCCCGGAGAAAAGATAATCGATTCAAAGGTGCGATCGAACGAGTTGGAGTGAAAATTCTGCATTTCCATACCCTCGAGGGCTGAAACTGTATCGCCTTTGCTCACTTTCGATTGCGGGATTGCTATCCAGAGCCGCGTGTCCCCGGTATCCAAATTCATGTAGGTGTAGCCGGCGGCATCCATGGTTTCCAGAATGGTACCTGATATTTCTGCAGCAAGGATCTTGTGCGGCATGACGAAGAGCAGGCTCAGGCCAATAAAAAGCACGGCAAGGCGGTCGGTTGAAACTGGTTTTACGAGGTGCGGGACCATGGAACATCTCCTTGAAAATTGTGGTCAATTTAAACAGTGCCCGGTGATCCAGACGTTGAGCAAGGATAAATCAATCAACCGGTTTTGCAAGCAGTTTGCGCAAATACTCATCCAGGCGCGAGGCCCATAATCGGTACCCGAGGTTGCTCAGGTGAACGCCGTCGAAATCGAAGAGTTCGCTGAAACTGTTTTCAAAGGGGCTGCAGAGGTCGAAAAAGTGGCAGCCTTGCTCTTCACAGATGAAGGCCAATTGCTGGTTGGCTGCGTGGACGGCGTCGATGAGACCGGGTATTTCATAGGGCAGCAGGCTGGTGATCACTATTTCCGAATTGTGGCAGCTGGCGCGGAGCAGGGTGATGATGCGGGCCAGCAGGTCCACGAATCCGAGGTCACCGAAGACGATGTTGTTGGTGCCGCTCATAATGACGATACCATCCGGTGCGCCAGCCGGCAGGCGCAGAGGAAGGCGATTCAGGAGCCCCTCGGTGCGTTCGCCCGGGATGCCGCTGCTGATGACCCGATACCCAGGCAGCCGCCGGTGCCACTCGCCGTAGTCAATCAGGGAGTCGCCCAGCATCAGCAGCAGCGCTTTGTCATTGTCCATCATCTGGCAACCTGCAAGAAGTGCTATGGGGTGGTCGGATCGGCCGACTGCAGGACCACAAGAGCCATGGGCTCGACCTGATAGCCGGATCCGGCCGGTACCGTCTGAGCATCAGCTCTGTCAACGAAGTCGTCTGGACTGTTTAAAGCCGTATCGATGAGGCGCAGCCAGCGGCTATCCTGGCCGGCAGGCACTTCAGGTACAATAAAAGTTTTACGAGTCTGGCGCCGGCCGTTCACCATGATGAAAAAACTCGGTTCAGAACCGTCAGCCGCGCTTTTTCCGTTGAGGATGAAGCCCAGCTCTCGACAGTCCGGAGACCAGTCTTCCGTGCCCGGGATCATGGACTGCCAGACGATGTCCCGATCTTCGGGTGGCGCCTGCGCAGGATAGTGGCTGAAGAATCGCTCACGCCTGAAGAGAGTATGGCTTTTGTACATATCGATGCATTTCTTCACAAAACGCAGCAGATCCGCATTGGACTGCCGCAGGCGCCAGTCGAGCCAGTTGAGCTCGTTGTCCTGGCACCAGGTATTGTTGTTGCCCCCCTGGCTTCGACCCAGTTCATCTCCCGCGCAGATCATCGGAATTCCCTGAGAAAACAGGAGCAGAGCGATGAGCGACCGCATTCTTCTGCGCCGCAGCCGCTCAAAGCGAGCTGCCGCTGGGGAGCCTTCGAAGCCGCTGTTCCAGCTCAGGTTGTGATTCTCCCCATCCTTGTTCTGCTCGCCGTTTTCGTGGTTGTGCTTGTGATTGTAGCTGACCAGGTCGTAGAGGGTGAAGCCGTCATGGCAGGTAATGAAATTGATCGAATTCAGCGGTCCGCGGCCGTCGTCCTGGTAGAGATCGGAGCTGCCGGCAATCCTGGTGGCCAGCCGATGTACCGAGTCGGGATGACCCGACATGAAGCGGCGCACGTCATCTCTGAATTTCCCGTTCCATTCCATCCAGCGGCGGTTGGTTGAAAAGGACCCGACCTGATAGAGTCCCGCCGCATCCCAGGCCTCGGCGATGATCTTGCAATCCCTGAGCAGCGGATCCTGGGCGATCATCTCGATCAGCGGGGCGTTCTCCACGGGGGCGCCCGAGGCGTCCCTGCTGAAGATGGCCGCCAGGTCGAACCTGAACCCGTCGAGATGAAATTCCTGGACCAGGTAGCGCAGGGAATCGAGGATCATGGTGCTGACCACCGGGTGGTTGCAGTTCACCGTATTGCCGCAGCCGGTGTAGTTCAGATAATCGGCTCCCTGCTCGTCGACGAGGTAGTAGACCGCATTGTCAATGGCCCTGAAACCTGTGGTGGTGCCTTCGAGGTCGCTTTCCCCGGTGTGGTTGAAGACCAGGTCGAGAATCACTTCGATGCCGGCCTGGTGCAGGCTGCGAACCATGGTCTTGAATTCGTTGAGCGCTTCAGCAGGGGTGGAGGCTAGCCCGGAGCGCAGGGCGAAAAAGGAAAGGGGATTATAGCCCCAGTAGTTTAACAGCAGTTCACCGGTCTCCGGGTGCCTGAATTTGTTGTCGGTCTCATCCCATTCGGTGACCGGCAGCAGCTCCACCGCGGTTATTCCCAGTTCTTTGAGGTACTCTATCTTCTCCGTGACACCGCTGAAAGTGCCGGGTGCGGCGACACCTGAACTAGGGTGCCGGGTGA
Organism: Desulfofustis sp.; assembly: GCA_029287755.1. The sequence goes on from JARFQM010000340.1 coordinate 17,208, forward strand.
ATCCTCTGACGTGAAGTTCATAGATGATCGTTTCCGAGGCTGGAATACGCAGGGGGCGGTCTCCCTGCCAGTCGAAATCCTGGCCCTCTGCGGCCAGGCAGATCGGTTCCCTGCCTGCCTCCGAGCTGATCGCCCAGCTGCGGGGTTTATGCAGCCGGCAATAGGGATCTATGGCGATGACCCTCTCGGTGCCAGCCGGAAAGCTTAGTTGCGCTTGATCGGTCTCGACCCGATAGCCGTAATAAACCGCTCTGCCGTCAGTGTGCAGGAACAGATGCCAGATATCTCCGGTTTTATTGACTTGCGGATCCAGTTCGATCTCCCGCAGATGGTCGGAGTCCAGGTAGCGGAAGACCAGCCTCACCGAACGGCCATGCCGTGAGAAAAGGGCAAAATTAATTCCTCTTTCGCTCCAGCTTGGGCCCAGGGGCAGCGGCCGGCCTGCTTCTGTTTTTGGTGCCTGTTCGTCCATGGACAAAATGAGAATGATTCTTATAATCGAATTTATTCAGTAAAAAGATTGTAACACATATACGGTGGTACGCCAGGTATAGCACCTGAAAAATCATAGACCAAGACAGTGCGAGGGATAGACGATGGGCATGTATCATAAAATCCAGGTCGGCGACACGACGATAAATCAGATCGACTGGGAAATGACTCCCGAGTTGACGTTCGGCACCTACGAATCATGGGGTGGCCGTGAGCGGGTCCGCAACAACGCGGAGCGTATTTACTACTTTTTTATCGACAATTGGGGTGAAAAACCGAAACTCTGTTTGATGGAGCGCGGCGTCAAACACGCCAGGATCATCGCCGAGATCCAGGCGCCCGCCGAGTTGGTCTCCTCCTGCGTGGACAGCCAGGGCGAGGCGGCCTTTTACGATCGGAGCTTTGCCATTGATGAGCAGATTCAAACCTGGCTCATCGATCATGTGCTCGACGACGGCGACAGCAGCCTGGTGACACCGCTCATTGAACGTGTCTCCCATGAGGATATGGGTCCCAAACTGCCTGTCTGGGACGGCAACAGCGACGGCTTTGAGCCAATAGCGCTGCCCTCTGCAAACCCGGATCTTACCGATGACGATGTGCGGGAGATCGTGATCAGCCACGGCTTCACCGATGGCAAGCTGAATCCGTCAGGCACCTTTGTCAATCGTCTCTACCTCCACGGCCAGCATATTATCGTCGATCTTATGACCGGTCTGATGTGGCAGCGGGGGGGGCTTGACATTACCTCGATCAGGTCGATGAAAAAGAAAATAGATGAGCTCAACCTCGAGGGGCTTCATGGCTATAACGATTGGCGCCTGCCCTCGGTCGAGGAGGCCATGTCGCTGATGGAAGCGAGCCCCAATGACAAAGATATCCACCTCAATCCCAATTTCTCCAGGGAGCAGCCCTTTGTCTTCACCTCGGCCCAGCGCACCCCCAGCGGGTACTGGTTTGTCGATTACAAGCACGGCAGACTGTTCTGGTCCTCGGGTACGATCCCGGGGGGCTTCGGCAGGCTGTGCCGGACCATTTAGACAGTTTCCATTCGGAAAGGGCTCTTTGACTTAACTCAGCGCTGCGCTCAGGATTGCCTCCTCGGACGATCGGTGAGCCTTTTCAGCGCTTCGTCTGACCTCCGCAATGCAGCCCCAGCCCCCCTTGCCTGAAAAGTCGTTCTGCACGCTCAGGCAGTACCAGATAGAATCGCAAAAACCATTATGGTATTGACTTACCCAGGTAAACCACGCACAATGCCACTGAATGTTGTGAAACCTTCCCGAGCAGCCAAAGGTCTAGATAGTAGACGTCTCCCGAGACGATGGAGACAGGAGGAGTAGCGAAGATGACAACCCCGTTTAAGGTCAGGTTTGCCGACCGCATGAATCAACTGCCGCCCTATCTGTTCGGCATGATCAACAAGATGAAGATGGAGAAGCGCTGGCAGGGCGACGATGTGATCGACCTGGGCATGGGCAATCCCATCGATCCCGCTCCCGGCACGGTCACTGAAAAGCTCTGCGAGGTGGCGGCCGATCCCAAAATACATCGCTATCCCGCCATTGCCGGCGGTATGAAGAACCTGAAAAGGGAAATCGCCATCTATTATGGTCGCAATTATAATGTCGATTTAACAGGAGAAAATGATGTAATCTGCACCATCGGCTCCAAGGAGGGCATCTCGCACATGTGTCTGGCCCTACTCGGCCCGGGCGATACGGTGCTGGTGCCGGCCCCGGCCTTTCCGATCCATGTCTATGCGGCGGTTATTGCCGGAGCCAATGTGCTGCGCATCCCTCTGGGGGATGAAGATGAGTTTCTGGCTCAGCTGGTGGGCATGTGCCGGTCACTCTATCCGGCACCGAAGCTGCTGATGCTCAATTTCCCCCACAATCCCACCGGCACGCTGGCCTCCAGGGAACTGTTCAGCGCCGTCGTCAAATACGCCAAGCAATACGGCTTCATGGTAATCAATGACTTTGCCTATGCCAAAATCACCTTCGACGGCTATGTGGCCCCGAGCTTTCTCGAAGTAGAAGGGGGGCTCGATGTCGGGGTCGAGTTCGGTTCGTTCTCCAAATCCTACAATATGGCCGGCTGGCGCCTGGGGTACTGCGTCGGCAACGAGCAGATTATCGATGGTCTGGCCAAGATCAAGGGCTACTATGACTACGGCATTTTCTCCGCCATCCAGATCGCCGGCATCGTGGCCATGCGCGACTGCGACGACGATATTGCCGAGCAGGCGGCCGCCTACCAGAAACGCCGGGATGTGCTCTGCGACGGTCTGGCCCGCATGGGCTGGGAGGTTACTGTACCCAAGGCCGGTATGTTTCTCTGGGTGAAGATACCACCCCCCTACGACCGCTTGGGTTCGGTGCGGTTTGCCATCGAAATGATGAACCGGGCCAATGTGGCGGTCGCACCGGGCGCCGGGTTCGGCGAGGAAGGTGACGGCTGGCTGCGGCTGGCGCTTGTCGAGAACGAAAATCGCATCCGTCAGGCGCTCAAACAGATGCGGCAGAGCCTCAAGGAGATTGATCAGGAGGCCGAGGCCGGCACCTTCAACTTCGAGGAAGATGCAGCCAATGCCTTCTGAGTACCAGTGTATTTCTGCCGCCTCCTCTCCGGCTCTTGAAGCACCGCCGGTAAGGGGGCTTGTTGGGCGATCAGGGTTTGGCAATGATCGCAGGCCTTGAAAATCCGCTGGTCTTTCTCGGTGCCGGCATTCTGCTCAATCTTTATCCCGGTCCCGACACCCTCTATATCATCGGCCGCAGCCTCGCCCAGGGTCGGGGCGCAGGCGTCTGCGCCGCCCTGGGGATCAGCAGCGGGGCGCTTATCCACACCCTGCTCGGCGCTTTCGGGCTTTCCGCCTTACTCGCCGCTTCGGCTTCGGCCTTCACCATCATCAAATACCTCGGTGCCGCCTACCTGGTCTACCAGGGGCTGCGGCTCATCCTCGACCGCTCGGCTCCGGCGCGCGCAGGGAGCAACGGAAAGGGTACATCCGGACTGCTGCGCATCTACCGTCAGGGGGTATTGACCAACGTGCTCAATCCCAAGGTCGCGATTTTTTTCCTCGCCTTCTTACCCCAGTTCATTTCCGTATCGAGTCCCAACAAGGTTCTCTCTTTCATCCTGCTCGGGCTGATTTTCATCACCACCGGCACCATCTGGTGCGTCATCGTCGCCCTCTTTTCCTCGGCCATCGCTGCCCGGCTGCACGACTCGGGCAACAACACCAGCCGGTTGAAACAAATAAACGGGCTCCTGTTCATGCTCCTCGGCCTCAAGCTGGCCGCCTCCAAAGTCGATTTATAGCGGTCTCCCCGGAGCAGCCGGCGGACTGCTGCGCCTCAGCCGCGTGCGCAAAATGTACATTGACATTGTCTGTGTATTTCATATAATATGTACATGTACATATACATGGAGGCAACGGATGCTTACTGAAAAACAGCAGGATTTTTTTGCTTATCTGCAACGGCGGCTGCGGGATGAGGGTCAGTTGCCCAGCCTGCGGCAGGCGGCCAAGGAACTTGCCATCAGCCACAATGCGGTGGCCCAGCTTCTGGCCCAGCTGGAAAAAAAAGGACTGGTTGCCCGGGAAGGGCGCTACAGCCGGACATTGCGCCTGCTGCCGGAAGATTCCCGGCCGGAGCGTTCGCTGGGACGGGAACTGCCGATAATCGGCAGGGTTACTGCCGGTATGCCGATGTACGCCCAGCAGGAGTGGGCCGGCAGCGTGGTGGTCGATGACAAGATGTTCGGCGGGGAAAGTCTTTTCTGCCTGCGCATCAGCGGCGAATCGATGTGCGGTGCCGGCATCTTCGATGGCGATCTGGCCATTTGTGAACCTCGTCAGTATGCGGAAAACGGTGAGATCGTCGCAGTTTTGCTGCACCAGGAAGAGGCCACCGTCAAACGCTTTTTCCTGCGCCCGGACTGTATCGAACTGCATCCAGAGAACAGCGACTATCCGGTAATGCACTATGGGTTCAGCGAGGTTCTGGTCCAGGGCAAAGTCGTCGGTATCGTCAGGGGCCCGCATCCCAGTTTTTCTCTGCCGGATGGTGGTCGGTAAAAAAATGCAAAGCGACCGTACACCGGGGCCGGCTAAGGCCCTGCTCCGGGGGGAACAGCCCGGCTCCTCCTGCCTGGTGATGACCGGTACCAGCGGCTATTCCTATCTGGAATGGGTGGACAGCGGTTTCTATCCACCGGGAACCAAATCGGCGGCCATGCTGGAATTTTATGGCCGCTCTTTTTCGGTCGTGGAACTCAATTACACCTGGTACCAGATGGCCCGTTCCGATGTCCTTTCCCGAATGCTGGCTGCCGCACCCGCCCATATCATCTTTGCCGCCAAGCTGACCCGCACGGTGACCCATGAGCGGGAAGAGGACTGGCGGGAGCAGGTGCAGCGTTACCGTCAGGGAATCTGCGCCCTGGGAAGGAGGCTCGCCGCTATCCTGGTGCAGCTGCCGCCCGATTTCGACCGTACCATTGCCAACCGTCGTTTTCTGGCTGAGCTGCTCGATTACCTGCAGGGAATGCCGGTGGCGGTCGAATTCCGCCACGCCTCCTGGGCGGTCGACCCGGTGTTCGTCGAACTCGAGCGCCGCCAGGTTACCCTGGTGAGTGTTGATGAGCCAAATCTGCCGGGGCTTTTTCCCCGCCTCGATGTGGTCACCAATCCGGCCCTGTTCTATGTGCGTTTCCACGGCAGAAATGAAAAGGGTTGGCAGAACGGAAATATGCAGAAAAAGTTTGACTACGACTACTCCGAGCAGGAGCTGCGCCAGTGGTGCGAGCACGAGCTCGGTTCGCTGTCGCGCCGGGCCCGCAGGGGGATCATCTTTTTCAACAACCATGTGCGGGCCCAGGCCCCGCGCAATGCCCTGCTGCTGGATTCTCTGATCAGCAGGAAAGCGGGGCGGGGCTGACGATGAACCACCACCGTTTTATCCTGCACCTCAATGTGGCCGATTTTGCCGTGGCCGTCGAACGGGTTGTCGATCTGAGCCTGCGTCACAAGCCGGTGCTCGTCGCCCCCCTCCAGGCGGCCCGGGCGGCGGTCTACGACATGAGTGAAGAGGCTTACCGGGACGGGGTGCGCAAGGGCATGCTGCTCACCCGGGCAACCCGGATATGCCGCGCGGCCCGGGTGCTGCCGCCCCGGTTTGACCTGTATCGCAAGGCCATGGCGTCGTTCGTCAACGAGGCCCGGAGTTACAGCCCGGTACTCGAATATGGTGCCGAAGACGGCCATCTCTATCTCGATATCACCGGCACTCATCGGCTCTTCGGCACACCCCCCGACGTGGGCTGGCGGCTGCACCGGCAGATCCGTTCCAAGCTCGAAATAGATCCGATCTGGAGCCTTGCCGGCAGCAAGCTGGTCTCCAAGATCGGCTCACGCCTGGTCAAGCCGGTGGGTGAATACATCGTCGCCAATGGCGATGAGCAGCGCTTTCTGGCCCCGCTGCCGCTGCACCTGCTGCCGGGGCTGAAAGGCTTCGAAAGACAGCGGTTGAGCGAATTCAATATTGTCAGAATCGGTGAGTTGGCAGCGCTTACCAGGAAGCAGCTCCACGGGGTGTTCGGCCGCCGGGGCGAGACGCTTTTCGAACTCAGCCGCGGCATCGACGACGACGCCGTTCGGCCGGAGGAAGTGCAGGCCCCCCGGGTGGTCCGGGAACATCTTTTCAGCACTGACTGTGCCGACCGGACTGTCTTGAAAGGTGTCGTCACAGCCCTGGCGGCTCAGCTTGGCATGGAGCTCCGCCTTACCAGGATGGTAGCCCGGCGGGTGGGGCTGCAGCTCGACTACACAGACGGCGCCACTATTTCGAGACAGGCCAGTAGCCGTGAGGGCACAGCCGATGACGACTGCCTGCAGCGCCTGGCACTGACGGCGCTCGAGCGGGCCTTGACGAGACGGACCCGGGTGCGGGGCTGCCGTCTGATCGGCGACCGGCTGCACCCCAGATCTCCACAGCTTCGCCTTTTCAGCGACTCCACCAGCGGCCAGAAGAAGGAACACCTCCTGGCGGCCATGGACCGCATCCGCCAGCGGTTCGGTCGGCAGGCCATCCGGCTGGGCAGTCAGCCGGTCCTGCCTTGATCTCCCCGGGCTAAGGTCATGGTCCCCCTGCGCGTCCGTTCCTGTTTTTCGCTGCTGCGTGGAACCGCATCGCCCGCATCTCTGTGCCGCCGAGCCGCACGGTTCGGCTACACCGGGATGGCCCTGACGGACCTGGAAAACCTGTACGGCCTGTGGTCGTTTCTGGCGGCCTGCGAGCAGGAACATATCAGGCCGATCATCGGCACGGAGATCGACATCGGCACGGCAGGCCGGCTGGTGCTGCTGGTACGCAACGAGACGGGCTACCGCAACCTCTGCAATATAATCAGCCGCAGGAAGCGTAAGCAGAGCCTGAGCGTCACCAGCGAATCGGCGCCTCTTTTCGAAGGGCTCGTGCTGTTGAGCAGGTCCGAGGCCACCTTAAAGGTATGCCGGGAGCTTGATCTCGAGGCGGCGGCAGACCTCGGTAACCGACCGACGGAGAAGGGCAGCCGCTTGCGCCGCCTGGCCGCTGACCTTGAAATTCCGGCCGTGCCGGTTCCCGACAGCGACCTTGGCGAGCCCGGAGAGCGCCGCCTGCACCTCCTGCTGCGGGCCATCGCCGCGTCAGAAACGCTTGATTCCGCCCTCCGCGGCGCCAGGGACGAGGTGCACTGGCTCGAATCCCCCGAGGTCTACAACAACCGTTTTTCCGTCTGGCCCGAGGTGGGGCGGGCCAGCGACGTAATCGCCGAACGCTGCAGCTTCGTCCGGCCGTCCGCCGGCCTGCTGATGCCGCCCTGGCAGAACCACGGCCGCCAGCCGGCCGGTGTGGTCCTGAGACAGCAGGCCTACGAGGGTGCCCGGCAGCGTTACGGGGAGACCCTGCCGGGCCAGGTCGTCGACCGTCTCGACTATGAACTTGGTATCATTGAGGCCATGGGGTTCTCTTCTTATTTCCTGGTGGTACGTGACATCGTTGCGCCGCTGCAGCCGGACGGCACCAGAAAAAGCCGCCGCATCTGCGGCCGGGGGTCCGGAGCCGCCTCTCTGGTGGCGTATTGTCTGAACATCACCAATGTCTGCCCGATCCGTTACAATCTTTACTTCGAACGTTTCCTGAATCCGGGCAGAAGCGACCCGCCGGACATCGACGTCGATTTCGCCTGGGACGAGCGCGACCAGGTGCTCGCAGAAGTGCTCGGGTTCTTCGGTGAGCGGGCGGCGATGGTCTGCAACCACGTCTGCTTCAAGCCGCGCGGAGCCATCCGGGAAACGGCCAAGGCCTTCGGCCTGCCGGGCTATGAGATTTCTAGAATGACCAAACGACTGCCCTGGTTCTTCAAACGCAGCGATCTGAGCCTGCAGGAGCAGATCAGTACGCTGCCGGCGCTCAAGGACCAGGATTTCTCCGGCCCCTGGGCGGAGATCATCGAGCGCGCTTCCGGTCTTATCGGTCTGCCCCGCTACCTTTCGGTTCATCCGGGCGGCGTGGTGATCACCGAGGGGCCGGTGCAGGACTACGTGCCGGTGGAGCAGGCCCCCAAAGGCGTGCCGATCATTCAATGGGAGAAAGACGGGGCGGAAGAGTCGGGGCTGGTGAAGATCGACCTGCTCGGCAACCGGAGTCTCGGGGTAATACGGGATGCCATCGGTAATCTAAGAGCAAACGGCGCCGATTTCTCCGAACAGGGGTGGCACCCGGAGGATGATCTGCAGACCAAGGCGGCGGTCGGGGCGGGGCGGACCATGGGCTGCTTTTACATCGAGAGCCCGGCCATGCGGCTGCTCCAGAAGAAGGCGGGAAGCGGTGACTTCGAGCAGCTGGTGATCCAGTCTTCCATCATCCGGCCGGCGGCCAACGAGTTTGTTCGCGAATATGTGAGAAGACTCCACGGCGGCCGCTGGGAGCCGCTGCACCCGGCCCTGGAGGAGGTACTGGACGAAACCTTCGGACTGATGGTCTACCAGGAGGACGTCTCCAAGGTTGCCGTGGCTCTAGCCGGGTTCAGCCATAGCGAGGCGGACGGCCTGCGTAAAGTGCTCTCCAAGAAAGACAGGGAATTGCGGCTCAGGGATTACCGGGACAAGTTCTACCGCGGCTGCAGGGACAACGATATCGAACCGTCCGAGGTCGAGCGGATCTGGGCCATGATGATGAGTTTTGACGGCTATTCGTTCTGCAAGCCGCACTCGGCTTCATATGCACGGGTATCGTTTCAGTCGGCCTATCTGAAAACCCATTTCCCGGCTGAATTCATGGCGGCGGTTATCTCCAATCAGGGCGGCTACTACTCGACCTTTTCCTACGTTTCCGAAGCCAAGCGCATGGGGCTGGTAATCGATCCCCCCGACGTCCAGGTCAGTGACTTGTCCTGGCGCGGCAAAGGGGCCAGGATCAGGGTCGGCCTGCAGGCCCTGCACGGCGTTTCACAAGAGACCCGCGAACGCATTCTCAGCTGCCGCAGCACACAGCCGTTTCGAGGTTTCAGTGATTTTCTGCAGCGGGTACAGCCCGCGGAGAACGAGATTCAGGTGCTCATCGACAGCGGCGCCATGGACGGTCTTGACAGAAGAGGCAACCGCAGCAGGTTGTTCTGGGAAGCCGCAGCCCGGGAGGTGAAAACCGGACCTGGTGGCGGCAGTCTGTTCCCGGCGGTGGAGGCCGTTTCCCCGCCTCTCAAAGAGCAAGCGCCGATCGAGCGGCTGCGCCGGGAGTACAGGGCCCTCGGCTTTCTGTGCCGGGCTCACCCCGTCAGCCTGATCGGCAAAGGTGGCGTACGCACGTGCAAAGGAGTCGAACTGGCCAGCCACGTGGGTCGGCAGGTGAATTTTATCGGCCTGCTGCTCACCGGTAAGATCGTGTCCACTAAAAGGGGCGAAGCCATGGAATTTCTGACTTTTGAGGACGCCACTGCGATCATCGAAACGACATTCTTTCCGGAGGTATACCGTCGTTATGCCCACCTCCTGTCAGCCCAGAAAGCCTATCTCCTCAGGGGCCTGGTCGAGGAGGATTTCGGCGCCCTGACGCTTACGGTGGAGAAGGTCAAACTGCTCAGCAACACCAGTGAGCGACACTCAGCCGCTGGTTGAAGCGGCGGCTGCAGTAAAGGCAGTGCGTTTTCCGGAGGGGAGAGATTGTTTTGCCGCGGCGCGGGCCGCTGGTCCCGTAATTTGGACCGCTCTTTGAGCACCGGGACGGAGTGGGCCTGGACGGGAAGAAGAGCAAAGAGGCCGGCAGTAATCAGCAGGGGAGTGAGCAGGGCTGGAACGCAGGCACGGTACATTTGTTCAATTACCTGATCTGACTTATAAAGTGCTCCTGTCAGGAGCTTAGTGGCAGGTGGATTGGCCGTGGTCAAGCGATTTCAGCCGGTGGCGCACCGCGAAAACCTTGACAACAGAAGGTTTGGCGTCTTGTAGATTGACCTTGACGCTGTGATTGTGGTATACCAGAAATAACATGTGTGTGTGGATAATCGCTTGTTTTTCTGGACTGTTACCTGAGATAGGCAGGCAGAATCAATTCTCCGGGGACGAACGTTATGGCCGACGGGCCCGATGTGCGGATGACGCTTAATTACATAATCGATTCCAGCAAAGAGAAGTATGGGGATCTCGGCGCCATCGGTATGGCGATGGAGCAGCCAGTCACTTATGAGGAGTTGCACGAGCGCATCTGCGCCCTGGCCGCAGGGCTGATGGAGAAAGGATTGAGCAAGGGGGATCGGGTCGCGATTCTGGCGGAGAACTCCCAGCATTGGGGAACCGCCTATCTTGCGGTTGTCAGGTGCGGCGGAGTCGGCGTGCCCATTCTGCCCGACCTGCCCGAAGCGGATGTCCATCATATTCTCGGCGAAATGAAAGTGAAAGCCATTTTCACCACCCAGCGCCAGATCGACAAGATCTATGATCTCAGAAGCGAGCGCCCGGAAATCGTCATTACCCTTGACGATTTTCAAAGCGCCAAGGGATTGCCTGCAACCGTAAAATTCTCGGACTATCTGGAAACAGCGCTGGCCGACTACCGCGAGCGAACGCACACCGGCGAAGTTGTCGAATTTCCCGAAGTCGCTGAAGACGACCTGGCCTCCATTCTCTACACCTCAGGCACGTCGGGGTTCTCCAAGGCGGTGATGTTGAGCCACCGTAATCTTACTTCCAATGCCTATGGCGCCTCGAGGCTGATGGATATCCCTGTCGGCTCGGTCTTCCTCTCCATTCTGCCGATGTCCCATACCTATGAATTCACCACCGGCTTCATTCTGCCCCTGCTGATAGGCGCCCGCATCGCCTATGCCGGGAAGACGCCGACCCCGGCCATCCTTCAGAATCTCTGCGCGCACGAGAAACCCTATGTCATTTTTGCCGTACCGCTGGTGCTCGAGAAAATCTATAAAAAGAGGGTATTGCCCAATATCGAGAAAAGCCGTCTGCTGAGCTTGCTCTGCAAATTACGCAGGGGGAGGAGACTCGTGCATAAAAAAGCGGGTGCCAGACTGACCGAATTTTTCGGCGGCAACCTGGCCATGATGGGGATCGGCGGAGCTTCTTTGAACCCGGAGGTGGAGCAGTTCCTGGTGGAAGCCGAGTTTCCCTACCTGGTCGGTTACGGGCAGACGGAAACGGCGCCGCTCATTGCCGGGGGCCCCTTCGGGGACACTACGATCGCCATCGGCTCGACCGGCAAGCCGCTGCCGGGAGTGGAGGTCAAAATTGAAGATGTCGATCCGGAAACCGGGATAGGGGAGATCCATGCCCGGGGTCCCAATGTCATGCTCGGCTATTACAACGACGAGGAGACCACTGCCGCTACCATCGGCCCGGAAGGCTGGCTGGCGACCGGCGACCTGGGGCTGCTGGACGAGCAGGGCAACCTCCATATCAAGGGCAGATGCAAGAACATCATCGTCATGGCCAGTGGTGAAAATATCTATCCGGAGGCCATCGAGCACAAGATAAATGCCTATCCCTGGGTGGTGGAATCGCTGGTGGTCGAGGACAACGGTAAACTCAACGCCTGGATTTACCCGGACTACGAATATATCGATGAACTCACCGCCGGCCAGATGAGAATCCAGCGTCGGGAGTACCTGGACGGGTTGTTCGCTGATCTGCGCCGCGAGGTGAACGCCGGACTGGCCACCACGTCACGGTTGGCTGAGGTCTTCGAGCGCAGAGAACCCTTTATAAAAACGGCGACCCATAAAATTAAGCGTTACTTGTACGACAGGTATGCTAAAATAGCGTAAGATACCGATATCACAGTCGGTACAACATGCCGCCACGGTGGTGACGCCGGGGCGGTAAACCAACTAGCAGAGGGAGAACCGTATGAAAAAGTCGATATCACTACTGGCGCTGGCATCGATACTGGCGGCGGGCACCGCCTATGGATCTGGCTACCGCATTCCGGAGCAGTCAGCCGATTCGGTGGCCAAGGCGGGAGCGCACATCGCCTCATCCACAGGTGCTGATTCGAGTTATTACAACCCGGCAAATATGGGTTTTGCCGATGACGCCTGGCTCACCGAAATCGATCTGACTTACATTCACTTGACGTCGATCGATTACACCGATGCCAGAACACCCGCGTTCAACGGCAGTTCCGAAAAGGAAAACTTTCTGCTTCCGACCTTTTTTGTGGTCTCACCGGATTACAACAATTTTCGGTTCGGCCTGTCCTTCACCGCGCCCTACGGTCTGGCCAAACAATGGAAGGATCCGTATCCGGCCCTGTTCGCCAGGAAATTCGAGTTGGAGGTCTTTGATCTGAATCCCTCGGTGGCCTACAAGGTCAACGACTATTTCTCGCTGGCCGGCGGGGTGAGGATGATCGTCTCCACTGCCCAGGCGGAATTTGGCGGTACCAGACCGGATAATGGTGTGACCTATGATGTTAATCTGGACGGAGACTACGGCGTGGACTGGGGCTGGAACCTGGCCCTGGCCCTGAAGCCGAATGAAAACTCCAACATATCGGCCACCTATCGGTCAAACGTCACCCTGAACCTCTCGGGCGATGTCGCTGCCAGCACAAATGCGATGGGCCCCATG
>JARFQM010000384.1 GCA_029287755.1 Desulfofustis sp.
GTACAAAAGCGCTTGGGTGTCCATCTGTACACCAGACCAGCTGTCAGAGCCGAGAAGATGAGTGAAGGATTGTTAGGACAGGTTAAATCAGTTTCCCAGATCAATGCAGAGATTCGCCGGCTTCTCGACAGCGAGTTCCGATTTGTGCGTGTACGTGGTGAAGTGTCAACCATCAGGCAGCCCTTCTCCGGCCACACCTATTTTATTCTCAAGGATCACCAGTCCCAGCTTCCCGCAGTGCTCTTCAAGAATCAGAGACGGTGGCTTGCCGGCGAGCTCGAAGAGGGGCAGCAGGTTATCTGCGACGGCCGCATCAGTGTCTACGAGCCCCGCGGTCAATATCAGCTCATTGTCGACACCATTGATTTTGACGGTACCGGTCAGCTTCGTGTGCTGTTTGAGCAACTCAAGCAAAAACTCAGAAGTGAGGGGCTTTTCGACTCGGATCGCAAAACTGCACTTCCGGCACACATCGACAAAGCAATCCTTATTACCTCACCCACCGGGGCCGCCGTGCACGACTTTATTTCAGTATGCCGGGGCCGCAGCGCCGATCTGCTAATTCAGATTCTGCCCGTTCGCGTTCAGGGTCAGGGGGCCGCTGATGAAATCTGTCGAGCCATAGAAAGGGCTCAGACCCTTGACCCAGATGTCGTGATTCTCTGCCGGGGCGGCGGTTCCATTGAAGATCTCTGGTCATTCAATGAGGAGTCTGTTGCCAGAGCCATATCTGCAGCTCAAACACCTTTTATCACCGGCATTGGCCACGAAACCGATTTTACCATTGCCGACTTCTGTGCCGATGTCAGGTGCGCCACCCCCACGGCCGCCGCCGAATTAATTACCACAGACCCTGCCGGCTTTGCGGAAAAGCTTGAATATTTTTCCGCCCGTCTTCTGCGGACCATGACACTTTTGCTCGCTGAGTACAGGTCTCGGCTGAACCTGGCAGCCGACAAGCTGTCAACTTTTGACAGGGCTTTCAGCCACCACACTTTTACGGTGGAATACCTATTCGCCAAACTGCATGGGGCAATGGCTCTGGCAGTTGAGCAAAAATTCTCAAGCTTTTCTGAATTGCACTCCAGCCTTCTTCGTTTAGCGCCTGACCACGCGATCCGGAGGCATCAGGACAGACTCGCCTATCTCAGTCAGCGTCTCATCGACAGCACGAAAACGCATATCAGTTCCCGGCAGAACACTCTGGAACAGGCCGCAGCCGTACTTGACACCTTGAGCCCACTGAAAACGCTGGCCAGGGGGTACGGTATCATTTCCAAAAAAGGGAAAACTGCTGGCAGTTCGACACTGGTCATCACCAGCACAAGCCAGGTGGATGAAAAGGAAGAAGTGGAGGTCAGGCTGCACCAGGGTTCTATGGATTGCCAGGTGGTGCGCAAAAAATCCTGATCCCACCGTCAACCTGACGGCAGCGCCTCATCAGGCCTGATAGAAGGCGTCGGCAATATCCCTGTAATCGTAGGCAATGCGATTGGTTTTCAGAACCTGCAGTCTGCTGCCAAGTCCGGTAGAGCCGGCGAAGCTGATTATCGACCCTGCACCGAGCCGTTGGACGGTGAATCCAGAATTGTGTAAAACTGCCAGAGATTTCTGATAGCGGCCGACGACAATGGCAAGAACGGAGTAATCCTCCATGTAATTGTCGGGAATACCCAGGTAATCAAGGTATTCTGACTTTGTCTCCAGGCCTTCGGGAAGCAGTGCGATTTTGCCCATAACCTCGATCACTGTGTGCTAAATAGCAAGCGCTCCCGCCCACTTTCAGATTGCTGCGGAGGGAGCGCTTGGCGACCGGAAGAGTCGCCCTTCTAGAGCAACTCCAGGCCGGCGAAAAAATAGCCTATCTCAAACGCTGCCGTTTCCGGTGCATCGGAGCCGTGGGTCGCATTTTCACCGACGAAGGTACCAAATTCTTTTCTCAGGGAGCCCTCCGCAGCTTCGGCAGGATCGGTGGCTCCCATCAGATCACGCCATTTTTTAATGGCCTCCTCGGCTTCCAGCACCATAACGAGGCAGGGACCGCTGCTCATAAAATCGGTAAGCTCAGCAAAAAAAGGTCTTTCACGGTGCACATGGTAAAAGCCTTCTGCTTCCTTCTTGCTGAGAAAGAGCTTTTTCAGTCCGACAACCTTGAACCCTTCTTGGTAAATTCGTGCCAGGATCTTTCCGGCGTTGCCTGCCGCAAAGGCATCAGGTTTTATAATCGCAAATGTCTTCTCCATTGCTACCTCAATATATCTGCTTTAGGGGTTAATTTGGGACAAAACCTGTAGCATTGCGGATCAGGTTTGTCAAGCATGGGATGGAGGGGGTGTTCAGTCTCGCAGGACCACTTGTCTAGGACAAGTCACTGCCGTTCTGAAGCGTGCAGTGCCAGCCTGAGCAGGGCATTGACAATAGCGACTGCAACCGGGGTACCCCCTTTGCGCCCCTTGCTGGTAATAAAAGGATAGTTCTGGTTGGCCAGGATCTCCTTGGACTCCACCGCATTGACAAATCCCACCGGAACACCGACCACCAGGGCTGGCCTGATTTTGTTTGACTCTATCAGCGCCATGGCAGCAACCAGCGCGGTCGGCGCGTTTCCCACTGCAATAATGCCAACGTCAGTGCCGGAGAGCTTCTCGATGGCGGTTTCCGTTCTGGTCTTTCCCGCAGCTCTGGCTTTTTCAACAACGTCGGCATCATTGATATAACAGGTGACCGCGCCACCGAAACTGTGAACAATTTTTTTGCTTATGCCGGCGGCACCCATGGAAACGTCAATGTAAATATCCCTACCCGACTGTATCGACGCTATCGCGGAGGCGATGCTCCGTTCATGAAATACGAGGCTGCGGGCGAACTCAAAATCTCCGGTTGCATGGACCACCCTTCTGATCACCTGGAAGCGATCGGGATCTATTCGGCTCACCGGCAGACCCGTCTGCATCTCAAATTCACGCTCGATGATAGCAAAACTCTGCGCTTCTATTTCTGCAGGCGGGACATCTTTAATAGTAGCCATTTTTGCGTGTGTCGGGTTCTGCGAGTTTATTATAGATATGATCGATTGCCGAGACCGAATTACCAAAATGCAGATGGACGTAACTGCCCAGCGCGGAGCCAACACTATAGCCTTCGTGAATATTATTATCAAGGTCGTAGAGATGCTCAAATTTATCATGCATTTCTGTATTCTTATGAGATAAGTCTATATCAGAATAGTGGAATTCATGACCTCTGAGCAGATCGCCCCTGGTTCCTAAAAGACAATCCTTGAGAAGGGTCGCCTGGCGGTAGCCCAATTTCCTGAGTCTCTTGTTCATAACCGTTTCGAAGGGGAAGACACCGGTCATCTCGTAGACCTGGCCGTCCATGTCCCGAAGAGAACGGCAGAGATACATGAAGCCCCCGCATTCGGCGTAAATCGGCAGATGCCGACCATGAGCCGCAACGATTTCTCTGCGCATGGAGTGGTTGAGACTCAAGGCCGCACCATAGTTTTCCGGATAGCCGCCGCCGAAGTAGAGCATATCGAGGTCTTCCGGCAGCTTCTGGTCATGAATGGGACTGAAGTCAACGATATCAAATCCCCGCTCCTCGAAAAGCTCGAGGTTCTGGGGATAATAAAAACAGAAGGCCTCATCCCGGGCGAGCCCCAAACGTAATCTCTTCCCTTTGCCCCTGGCCGGATCCTGTCTCTTATACACATCTGACGCTGCCGACGAGTTGACCTGAGTGTAGATCGCGGTGGGCGGGGGGTCGTGGTCGTGGGGGG
>JARFQM010000405.1 GCA_029287755.1 Desulfofustis sp.
GTTCTCTGCTAGTTCTTTCGGTTTTTCAGAGTCCATGCCGTTTCGGCGTCTTCGCTCTGGTTCTCTTCAGGTGTGATCCGCTTCCAGGCTGCCCGAGCCGGCGGGAAGCGGGTAAATTGGGACAGCGAATCAAGTATAGTATCTCCATTTGAATCATATCAGGTCATATTGACAATTAGCTGACCCCTGAGCTGTTACAAGACGGTTCATCATCTCAAATGCGGTCACATCTGCCCGACGGCGGTCTTAGTGGAAAGTGCACAGTTCCACAATCGGCCGGCTCCAGGTCTTCATAAGCTTTAGATCTTGCCAAGGGTACTCTTGTAAATTATAGAGATGCTTATTAATGTGAGCTAAGCCTCGAGCGCACTCAGGAACAGTGCCGCAGATAGAATCTGAGCCGACGCCGAACACCTTACCACGAAACATTTCAGGGAACTACCATGTACGATATTTTTGTAAACAGCCATTTTTCCAGCGGTCAACATCTTCGAGATTATCCCGGTAGCTGCGAAGTGCCGCACGGTCACAACTGGAAAGTGACCGTCACCGTGCGGGCCCATGAACTTGATCAGATTGGCATGGGCATAGATTTCAAAGTACTTAAAAAGCATGTCTATCAGGTGATCGACGAGTTGGACCACCGCAACCTGAACGAGATGGAAGCCTTTGCCGAGGTTAACCCGTCTTCTGAGCATATCGCCAGGTTCATTTTCACCCGCTTGCAGGAGCCGCTCACCCATCAGCGCTACCAGCTCTATTCGGTTTCGGTCTTCGAAACAGACAATCAGGGACTTACCTATTACGGTACCGAGAACGAGGGGTAAACAATCGAATATGACAGAAACTGAAGCTGTCAGGATCGGCGTTATCGGGCTTGGCTACGTCGGGCTTCCGCTGGCCGTCGAGTTTGGGAAAAAATATCCCACCGTCGGCTATGATCTCAATATCAAAAGAATCAAGGAATTACGCGACGGAGTCGATGTAACCCGCGAGGTCGAAGCGGATGAGCTGGGCCAGGCAGCCCTGCTGGAATATACCGCCGAGCCGAAGCGACTGGCCGAATGCAGCTATTTCATCGTTACTGTCCCGACCCCGATCGATTCTGCCAAACGCCCGGACCTCAGGCCCTTGCAAATGGCCTCGAAAACGGTTGCCTCATGCCTCAAGCAAGGCGATATCGTCATTTATGAATCCACCGTCTATCCCGGCACCACCGAGGAAGTGTGCGTCCCCATTCTGGAGGAGCTTTCGGGACTGCGCTTCAACCACGATTTTTTCTGCGGGTACAGCCCGGAAAGAATAAATCCGGGTGACCGTCAGCATCGGCTCGCCGACATCGTCAAAGTTACCTCCGGCTCCACCCCGGAGACCGCAGCAAAAGTTGATGCACTCTACCGAACGATCATTTCCGCGGGGACCTTTCCCGCCAGTTCGATAAAAGTCGCGGAGGCGGCCAAGGTGATAGAAAACACTCAACGAGACGTCAATATCGCCCTGATCAACGAATTGGCGCTTATTTTCAACAGGCTCGGGGTGAACACCAGGGAAGTGCTGGAGGCGGCCGCCACCAAATGGAATTTTCTGCCCTTTACCCCCGGGCTTGTTGGCGGACACTGCATCGGGGTGGATCCCTATTATCTCACCCACAAGGCGCAGGAGGTCGGGTACCACCCGGCCATGATCCTGGCGGGCAGAAGATTGAACGACGAGATGGGCAAGTATGTCGCCGATCGGGTCATCAAACTCATGCTGAAGAGAAAGATCGAGGTATCGGGTGCGAGAATCCTGATCATGGGACTTTCCTTCAAGGAAAACTGCCCTGATCTCAGAAATACCAAGGTTGTCGACATCATCGCCGAGCTCAGGGAGTACGGTTTAGAAGTGGATGTCTACGACCCCTGGGTCGATGCCGATGATGCGCGCCGTGAATATGGCTTGGAAACAATCCCCTACCCTGCCGAACGACACTATGACGGAGTCGTGCTGGCGGTGGGCCATCGGGAGTTCATCGATATGGAGGGCGCCCAGATCAGGAGCTTCATGAAAGATGAGGCCATCCTCTTCGACGTCAAGAATATCCTGCCTCCCGGGGAGAGCGACGGATCGCTCTAGTCAGCAGTCGGCGGCGAGCGGGTGGGGGTAGTTTCCTGCGGATGTATCAGGCGAACGACCGTTGCCCCCCAGTTGCCGATCATCTTGTCATCGAGCCGAAAATCAGCGACATAATCGAGCCTGCTCAGGATGGCGTGAACGGACCGCCTCAGCACGCCCTTTCCCTTGCCGTGAATGATGCGTACTTCGTAGATTTCCTTTTGCAGGCATTCGCGCAGATAATCTGGAACCAGCGTTTTTACATCCCTGGGAGAGAACTGATGCAGATCCAAGGTGCCGTCTATCTCCAGGATGACGCTGAAATCTTCATCAAAGTGCTCAGTCATCGTCTCCCATCAGCTTCGCTGCCAGGGTCGCCGCCCGCTCCGAAGCACCTCTTTCACCCAGCTTTTCCCTTACTTTTTTGAATTCTGACAATTGTCTCTCCCGGTGGGGGTGATCATAGACAAGACGATGCAGTTCTGCGGCCAGCGCCTCTGCAGTTGCTTCATCCTGTAACAGTTCCTGTACCACCTGCCGCCCGGCTATGAGATTCACCAGGGAAAAATAGCCGAGCTTCGCCAGGGGAAACTGGCCCAGTCTGACCAGCAGTCGGCCAAGCCTATAGGACATCGGGGACAGTTTGTAGGCGACGACCATCGGTGTGTCGAGCAGGACAATCTCCAGGGTTACCGTTCCCGAAGCGGCGACAATCGCGTCGCTGGCCGCCATCAGCTCGTAGCGGTTATCAGCAATGACCCGCACGTCAAGTCGTGAGTCTG
>JARFQM010000440.1 GCA_029287755.1 Desulfofustis sp.
ATTGGTACCAGCGCCATGTAAGAATAGGCGGCAATGGCAATGGAGCCGAGCAGGCGCGGCGATAACTGACTGGACAAAAAGATTGCCGTCGGTCCGTCGGCACCGCCAATGATGCCGATCGAGGCGGCATCGCGCAGAGAAAAGTTGATGCCCGGTACTAGATCGGTAAGGAACAACGCCCCCAGCAGGGTAACGAAAATACCGATCTGAGCCGCGCCGCCCAAGAGGATTGTTTTCGGATTGGCGATCATCGGGCCGAAATCGGTAAGCGCCCCGACGCCCATGAAAATCAGCAGTGGGAAGATTCCAGTGACAATTCCCACATCGTAGACGTAATAGAGAATTCCGCCCGGTTCGGCAATACCGGCAAGGGGAATATTGGAAAGGATGGCGCCATAGCCGATCGGGATCAGCAAGAGCGGTTCAAATTCTTTGAAGATGCCCAGATAGAGCAGCGTCAGGCCAACACAGATCATCAAAATACGACCGATGCCGACGGTCCAGTCCTTGCTGATCTGGCCGTCGATGACCCCATAAACGCCGGTGGTTCTGAACAGGTTGCCAACCAGTGCACCGATGCCGGGCAGTTTCCCGGCAATTGAAGCGACGGGCTGTTCAGCGATGATGGTCGCCGTGCTGATGCTGCCGATCGGTTCATCTTTTTTGACCGAGCCATAGGAGGTCACATCGATGGTGGCGACGGTGCCGGAGACACCGGCCTTGAGAATGATCGTCGTGCCGTCACCGGCTTTGACGATTGCCAGCGAGTCGCCGCTGAATACCTTGTCACCGGGAGCGACATCGAGACGGACAATCTTGCCGTCGGCGGGTGAGACGATCGAGACCATGTCCCCGGATGCCTGGACCAAGGCGGCCCACCCCAGGCAGAAGCCCACGAGCAGGAACAGAATTGTCTTCATTTTCATAGTAATTCCATCATTGAGACAAAATCTGTCGCCGCCTGGTGAAGCGGCGATAGATAATAGAGCAGAAATCTGCGAACTTAACCGATGGTAAAAAGTACATCGGAGGCCTGTACGGTATCTCCGGTCGAGACATTGACCGACAGGATCTTGCCCTCGCTCGGAGATTTCACCTCGGACTCCATTTTCATGGCTTCCAGCACCAGCAGCGGCTGATCCTTGGCGACCGTATCACCGACCTTAACCATTATTTTTACGACATTTCCTGGGGTTGGAGCCTCGATTTCGGTGCCCCCGCTCACTGGCGCCTCCGCAGCCGGAGCCGGAGCTGCTGCAGCCGGAGTCGCCTGCACCGCACCGCTGCCTTCGGCCACCGTCACGTCGTAAATGCGGTTGTTGACCGTAATGGAGTAGGAACGAGGTCCAGCCGGGGCTGCTGCGGCAGGTGCGGCTGCGCGAGGCGCCGCTTTGGCCGGGGCCTTTTCTTCGTCTGTTTTTTTCCTGATGTTGGTTTTGGCGTTGCCGAGCAGGTAATCAAGTCCTTTCTGCTCGCAGCTGGCGATGATGAAAATGTTTTCGTCGTTGACCTCGAGGTTGTTCTCTTCGAGGATCTTGGTCGCCTTGGGAATGCCAGGCTCGAGGATATCCAGAGGATCATCGGTGAAGACCGGCTTGCCGAGCTGTTCGGATGCCAGTTTGACGATTTCCGGATCCGGCGGTACCGGGGTGTGGCCGAAATAGCCGAGCACCATATTGCCGTAGTTGGGGTTGATCACCTTCCACTTGCCCTGGGTGACGTTCAGATAAGCCTGCTGGAAGTAGAATTGGGAAACAGGGGTAACCGAGGAGCCGAATCCGCCGAGGCGGATGACCTCTGCCATCTCTTTGATAACTGCGGGATAATGATGCAGGGTATTGGTATCGCGCATCATCATGGTATTGGCAGTCAGGGCTCCGCCAGGCATGGGCGACAGGGTGATGGTCGGCGAGACCATTTTGGCCTCGGGCGGGAAAAAGTAGTCGCTCATGGCTTGCTCGAAAGCTTCCTCGGCGGTAAGCACCTTCTCGTAATCGAGGTCGAGGGTAAAATCGGTGCCCTTCAGCACGTGCATCATGGAGAGGATATCCGGCTGACAGGTTCCGCCACTGACCGGGCTCTTGGCCAGGTCGATGCCATCCGCTCCGCCCTCGATGGCCGCCAGGTTCTGGGAGATGCCGATGCCGGCGGTATCATGGGTGTGGAACCAGAGTACGGTATCCTCAGATACCATTTTGCGGGCTCCGACGAAGGTATCATAGATTTTCTTTGGATTGGCGGTCCCGGTGGCATCCTTGAAACAGATTGAGTGATAGGGGATGTCCGAATCCAAAATTACCTTGAGCCGGTCGAGATAAAACTCCGCCGTATGCGAGCCTTCGCATCCCGGCGGCAGGTCCATCACCGTCACCACGATCTGGTGATGCAGTCCGTGGTGGGCGATGCGCTCGCCTGAATACTCCAGGTTCCTCGTGTCGTTCAGAGCGTCGAAATTGCGGATGGTTGTGATGCCGTGCTTTTTGAACATCTTGGCATGAAGATCGATGATGTCCCTCGGCTGCTGGCTCAGAGCCACCACATTAATGCCACGAGCCAGGGTCTGCAGATTGGCGTCGGGTCCGGCAATTTCTCTGAAGCTGTCCATCATGTCGAAGGCCGATTCGCCGCAATAGAAAAACAGACTCTGGAAGCGCGCACCGCCGCCGGCTTCAAAGTGGGTGAGACCTGCCTCAACACTGGCCTCCAGGGCCGGAAGAAAATCATCGGTGAAAACCCGGGCGCCAAATACTGACTGAAAACCGTCCCGAAACGACGTATCCATGAATTTAATTACTTTTGTACCCACAACTGCTTCTCCTTGCGTTAGATTGGGTCAGAAAGACCTTGTTAGAGCCTTGGTTTCATCCTGTAAACTGATTTTATGCCGCTGCCCGATCCGCTTCGAAAGCGGCAATTGCGGCGCTGATAACGGCGATGTCGTCGTCGCCCTCTTCGGCGGCCAACTTATCTCTTTCGCGCTGCTTCCTGAGCCGCTCTTTCTCATCCTCGATGGCCTGCAGCTCCCTGGCGGTCACCTCTTTGGTGAGCCGGGCTGAAAGCTGAATGAGCAGAATCATAAAGGTCAGAAACAGCAACACGGTTGTCATGCCGACAACCATCAATTTCAAGCCTTCAACTATCATTATCGATCCCTGAATTTTTTTGGGGTTAGTTGTTATTCTTCGTACACTTCATAGTGGGTCTCGATGCCCAGCAGCAGGTCGATCTCACGCTGAATAGCTTTTCTCTCCTCGTGTTCGAACCAGTTGTTCCAGTCGGCCAGCGACCGCCAGGTTGAAATCACCATGCATTCGTCGGGCTGATCGACTCTTCTCAGGGTTTCCCCGAATATATACCCTGGTTGATTGAGGGTGAGTGTCCGCATCTTTTTCAACAGCACGGTCAGCTCGATGATGTTTTTATCCACCCCTTTGCGCTTGATAAATATTTTCACCGCCATGGTAGTCTCCCCGGGTGCCGATTCAATTGATATCGTTGGCCAGGCGCCTGGCTCTGCTGATGAATTTCTCTGGATTTTGGCTGCAAGCACCCGTTTTTGAAACGCATAATGAGTATATGGGAAGTTTTTTTTTTGTAAAGATAAATTAGTGGTGCTGTTCTGGAACTGAACTATAAATAATTATTAATAAATTTGAGCTCAGACCTGATACTTTGCCTAAGGCCCGAGATTTATTGTAAAAAGAAAACTCTGGATTGTTGGTCAAGCCAGAGTTGATCATTTTGGTTGAGCGCTTGTATCATCATTAATGATTATCAGGACACAGAAATATTGCAAGAGCAAAAGGAAGTGCAAGGCCACACTTTAAGCCAGAACTGTGATGGTGGTAAATATCGAAACCACTTTTGATCCTGGTCTGGCGAGGACCTGTCTCAAGGTTCTTGACAATTGGTCCGACCAGGATTGTTCGTCAGGGACTCCGTTATCGGACTCTTCCTGGATGACGGTGGACAGGGCCGGTACATGAAAAAGTGCTTGCGTCCTGGCCCGCAGTTTGTTCTGTTTCCCGGCAACCAGCGGCTGTCCGTTTGCTCAGCCGTCCCGGGTGTCGGTTTCCAGTGTTGCTTTCGGTTGGAGAGCCGAGCCCTGTTCGTTGGCTTACAATTGTTTACCGTGGACAATCTCATACAATTTATCAAATACGGGCTGGCTGGCGGCCTGGCCACCGTCACCCATATCGCGGTTTTTCATCTGGCCGCCTGGAAGCTGTTTCCGGCGCTGCAGCCGAAAGACCATCTGGTCCGGCTGTTAGCTCTGCACCTGCGCCCCATCGAGGAGCACCACCGGGCCAGAAATTCGATGATCTGCAACGTCCTGGCTTTTCTGGTTTCCAATATGGTGGCCTATATCACCAACGTGCTGTGGGTCTTCCAGGCCGGCCGCCATCCATTTATCATCGAAATTGCTCTATTTTATTGTGTTTCGGGGTTGAGCATACTCATCGGCACTCTGCTGATGGGGCTGTTGATCAAAAGGTTCGGCATGCTAACCACCTATGCCTTTGCGGCAAATATCGTCTCGGCGGTACTGATTAATTATGCCGTCAGGAAATTCTTCATCTTCCAGGGGTGAACCCGATCTTTCCCGGGAGGGGGAGACAGCCGGAACCGTATCCCCCTGGACCAGTCTGCACCGCGTCCTTTAGGCGCAGGTTCAGCCCTGTTCTTTGAGGAGCTGAGCCATTTCAACGAGACGGGCAAATTCAGCCCGGTACCCCTGTTGGTCTTCACCTCTGGCCTGCCTGGCCAGGGCCACACACCCATCCCAGTCGAAACTGCCGAGATGATCGGATTCCCTGAGCAGCATGGCAAAACCTGCCACCGAGGCGGCAAATCTAAAATCCACGCTGGTCTGCTCAAGCGTGCGGCGGTTGTCTGGTGCGGCTTTCTCGATCTGGGCCGAAGTCGATGCACCGTTTGCTTTGTAGCGCAATTTCACGGTGAGCAGTTCGCCGGAACCCCTGTCCGGCCGTGGTACCGGCTGGCGGTATTTCAACGGGTCGACTGCAGGGATGTCGGCGTTGCCGGCTGGCATGATTTCGTACAATGCGGTAACCCGGTGGCCCATCCCAATTTCCCCCGCGTCCTTGGAGTCGTCCCGGAAGTCCTCGTCTTGGAGGGTCCGGTTCTCATAGCCGATAAGCCGGTAGGCCCCGACCAGGGCAGGATTGAACTCCACCTGGATCTTGACGTCGTTGGCCAGGGTGAAAAGGGTCCCGCTGCGCTCTTTGATTAATACCTTTTTGGCCTCCAGCAGACTGTCTATATAAGCATAGTTGCCGTTGCCCTTGTCGGCCAGAATCTCCATGGTGTCGTCGTGATAGTTGCCGTTGCCGAATCCCAAAACGGTCAGGTAGACGCCGCTCTGACGTTTTTCCTCGATCAAATTCTGCAGTTCGGCCCGGCTGGTAATGCCGACATTGAAATCGCCGTCCGAAACCAGAATTACCCGGTTGTTGCCGCCTGGCATAAAAGAGCGAACGGCCAGTTCATAGGCGGTTATGATGCCGCTTGAGGCATGGGTTGAGCCGCCGCTCTGCAGATTGTCGATGGCCGCCCTGATGGTATCTGTTTCACTGCCTTGCGTCGGTGGCAGGACGATCCGATCGCTTCCGGCATACACCACCATGGCCACCCGATCCCGGGCGGAAAGCTCGGCGGCCAGTAGTTTCAGAGACTGTTTCAGAAGGGGCAGCTTGGTGGGCTGGTTCATGGAACCGGATACATCTATGAGAAAGACCAGATTTGAGGGAGGCAGTTTATCTGGTTTGATATCTTTGGCCTTGAGGCCGATTTTGACCAGCTTGTACCCTTGGTGAAAAGGGCTCGGGCCCGCTTCCACCTGCAGTGAAAAAGGCTGATTCTTGTCCGGTTCGGCCATCGTGTAGCTGAAATAGTTGAGCATCTCCTCGGTCCGTACCGCCCCCCGGGGGGGCAGGGATCCCGCGGTGATGAACCGTCTGACATTGGCATAGGAAGCGGTGTCCACATCGATTGAAAAGGTCGACAGCGGGTCGTTGCGGGTGTTTATAAATCTATTTTCCTCGATGGCATCGTACGATTCTCGATTCCACCTCCCCGGCTGCCTCAAACCGGGCCGCGGGTAGGGCGGCTGGAACAGGCGCTGATCGACGGCCATGGCTGATTCGGCTGCCAGCGCGGGGATTTGATTCTTGCGCAGCTGGGTTACTCCCGGCAGAGAGGCAGGGACGTCACCGGCAGTAAGCTCTTTTTCTTTTTGAGGGTCCTCTTTCACCCTGTGCGTGGCAGTTTCCCGATCACTTTCCACGGGCAGCCCTTCATCGGCGGTGTGAACCGAATTCTCCCCGCAGGATGCGGGCACCAGAAATAACAGCAGTAAAAACAGCGCACCTTTTTTGTCCATGATATTCTCCTTTGCAGAATGTATGATTTGCAGACGACTGCCGTCCGTTATCCTGTCTGACGGACGTGACGGTCCATTGTGTCGCCACCTGCTGAAAAAAATATTTTTAGAGCGGATTGGCCTGGTATCTGTCTGAAATAAATATATAAAAGGAACGCGGGTGAGAAGCAGCCAGAAACCACACCAGCAGCACTTCTTTAAAAACTGGGTACTTGAGAACTGGGGCCTGGTGGACAGGCTGGCGCGACGGCGGTTCGTAAGTGAGTCCTTGAGCGAGGAGGCTGGGCTTTATGTAATGAACCGGCTGGCAAAAGACGACTGGCACCTGCTGCGCGGCCACCGCGGCAGCGCTCGCCTGAAAACCTATTTCTCAGCGGTGGTCTATAACCTGCTGGAAGACTTTGCCAGGAAGAAATTTGGCCGAGTGAGGCCGCCCTCGTGGATCAGAAAGCTGGGCGGTATCTGGCTCCTTCTCTATCGGTTCATGTGCCTGGAAAGACATGAGTACGCTGAGGCCACGAGCCTTGCTGCGGACAGATATGGCCACCTCCGACAAAATCAGATTGAGCAGATGGCGGACCGCATACTGGCAGAAATTCCAGGGTGCGGTAAGGTTCAATTTTCCGAGGTATCTCTAAATGAAGAGCACCATGGAGGTGTTTCGGCCCAGCCATCGACCCAGGAGATCGCCGAAAAGAAAGAACGGGAGTTGCTCATGAAAGGGCTGCACGACCTCTTTTTCGGGCCGGATCCCGATCTGTCCCAGGCGGAACCGCTGCTCCAGCTGCTCGCTTGTCCGGTGGATTTAAAGGCGGATGAACGATTGCTGCTTACCCTCTGCCACGTGGAGGGGGTCTCGGTCAGCGAAGCCGGTAAAAAGCTTGGTTTGAACCGCTTTCAGGCTCACGGCAAATTGCGGCGCCTGTATGGTCGCCTCAGACGAACGTTTGACTCAGCGGGGTGCGGCGAAGAATTGCGACTGCTGCTTGCAGAGAGGACAGACACAAAGAGGTGATGGGTCCGTCATACCAACCATGACCCCCAGAACATGTATGGTCGGGAAAAATGAGCAACAGCGATAGTCAATTGAACAGGGCGGAGAAAGAGAAGCGGCTCGGTCTTTTAGGACTGGCGGCGGATCGTCAGGTAAGGGAGGAACCTTGCCCCGATGATGAGTATTTCGCCACATTTCTCGAAGCCGACCCGGCCTCGCCAGGGCAGCACCACTTTCTCACTCATCTAGCCGCCTGCGAATCCTGCCGGCAAAAATGGCTGGTGCTTTCTGAGGAACTGGACGGCAGCGCCGATAAGAACGCGGTGTCTGCTGGCCGGCTCGGACGGCGGGGCCTGCTGAGCCTGGCAGGTTCCGTGTGTGCCGTGGCTGTGGGGGTGATGCTCTACCTGTCCATCGACTATCGCCCCGCACAGTTTGATGGTGGTGACCCAAGAATCCCGGAGCGCCCGGCGAAATCAGCCAAGGATCGGGATCAACGCCAGATGTCTGCACCCGACAGCGTTGCTGAAATTAACAAAGAAGCAGAGACTGACAAGCTGGCCCCAGCCGACGCACCTGCACCCGTCCTGGAGGCGTTCGCACATCGGCAGGAGTCTAGAGAGCGGCTTTCTGCCGGGCGGCCGACAACAGCAGAACCACGTTCGGCAGAGGCGCCTCTGCAGCCATCCGGATCGAAACGGCCAGGAGCGCTTGCTGATGAAGAAGGTTTTGCCTCCGACAGCGAAGCAACGCGCGAGCCGACCCGCTACCTGAAGGCCTACGAGGAATTCATTGATCAGTTTTTATTTTACTGTACTGAGAGGAAACGTGGAGTTACCGCTGCCGCTCCTGCCAAGCTTGCCTTGGAACAGGGCAGAACCCTGCTCGAGGCAAACGGATCGATGGCACCGTCCCATAAAGAATTGACAGAGGACATCATACAATTGCTGGGCGGCCCCGAACCTGTTAAAGATACGGGGCTCGACCCGCTCTGCGAAGAGGCCGGCAGGGTGATGGATGAAATAGATACCGCACCCCTTTAATCAACCACCCTTAAGGAGCATCAATGACCAAGGAAATAGCCCTGAAAGATCGAATTATCGTAGCTCTCGATGTCGATCAACGGGAGAAGGCGCAGGACATAGTCAGGGCCTGTGAATCGCATATCGGTTTTTTCAAGGTTGGCCTGCAGCTGTTTATGGCCGATTATTTCAACACGGTTGACTGGATTCTCGACCGGGGCCATAAAGTGATGCTCGATTTGAAATTTTTCGATATTCCGGAAACCGTTAAACTGGCGGTGGAGCAGGTGAATAACCGAGGTGTCAGCCTGGCGACCATCCACGGAAACGATCCGATTATCCGGGCCGCACTTGAGGCCAGGGGGGATATGAAACTGCTGGCGGTAACGGTGCTGACCAGTTTTGGCGAGGAGGACATGCGGGCCATGGGGCTGACCGGGAGCCTTGCTGAACTGGTCCTGTTTCGTGCCAGGCGGGCCCTTGAGCTGGGGTGCGACGGGGTGGTTTCCTCCGGGCTCGAGGTCGAAGGGCTGAGAGCGGAGCTGGGCAGCAAGCTGCTGATTGTAACGCCCGGCATCAGGCCGGGGGCCAATGTCAAAACCGATGATGACCAGGTCCGGGTGGTAACAGCGGGCAGCGCTATACAGAGTGGGGCCGATCATCTGGTGGTGGGCCGGCCGATTACCAGGGCTGAGGATCCGATCAGGGTGATCGAGGCGATGCAGGCCGAGATCGTCGGCGCAGCATGATGAAGCGGCCGGAAAAAAAGCGTATCGTGCCGCCAAGGGAACGCGACCAAGCCTCGCTGATTGACAGCTTCGGATAGTTCATTAAATTATTTTCACCAAAGACATGTAACCACCAACCCAGTAACTTTATGATAAAAGGAGGCCTTATGAAATTTTTCACCTGTGTGCTCGCCGGCGCTCTTATGCTGGCCCTGGCGTCGTGCTCCAATACCAATTTAACCAAAGGTCAGCAGGGCGCAGTCATGGGAGCGGCTGGCGGAGCCCTCGCCGGCCAGGCCATAGGCCGCAACACCGAGGCAACCCTGATAGGCACGGCCGTCGGTACGATGCTCGGTTATATCGTCGGTAATGAAATGGACAAGTATGACAGAACACAGCTCAACCAGGCCTATGAGACAGGCCCCTCGGGCCAGCCGGTGGCCTGGGTGAACCCGGATACCGGTTCTAACTACCAGGTGGTGCCGCAGCCGGCCTATCAGAACAGCAGCAACAATCAGGTCTGCCGCCAGGCTGAGATAACCGCAACCATCGACGGTCAGCCCCAGAAGACCATGACGACGGCCTGCAGAAATGATCAGGGGCAGTGGGTAATCCAATAGTTGGGAGCTGGATAGGAACCCCCCTAAACCCGGATGGTTGTGGTGCAATTCGAACCATCCGGGTTCTTTCTTTCCGCTTGTTTCCTAGTCGAAAAGCGGGATTCCCTTGGCCGCGATCTTGGTGGTGAACCCCAGACTGTTCAGGCTGGCGCTGAAGGTCTCCAGGGTATCCGGTTCACCATGAATTAAAAAGACGGTTTTCGGCTTTTCCTTGAAGCTGGTCAGCCAGTTGGTCAGCTCGTCTTTGTCGGCATGGGCTGAGAATGAGCTGATTTTGGCTATTTCAGCTTTTACCGCGAATTCAGAACCCATCATCTTAATCTCTTCCGCCCCGTCGAGAAGAATTCGGCCAAGGGTGCCTGGGGCTTGGTACCCAACGAAAAGCACGGTGTTTCTCGGGTCCCAGATCCCGTGCTTGAGATGATGGCGAATGCGGCCGGCGGTGCACATGCCGCTTCCGGCAATGACGATGGCCGGACCGTCCATCTGATTGACCCGGCGTGATTCGTCGACGCTTGGAGTGCAGATCAGCCCGGGGAAATCGAACGGCTGATCGGTTCTGGCCCGGGCTTCCTCGTCATAGATGTCGGGATGCTTTTTGAAGACTTCGGTGATCTTGATTGCCAGGGGGCTGTCCAGGTAGATACTGACCGGTGGAAAGTTCGGTTCTTCATTTTTCAGGGCGCTGAGCACATAGAGAAGCTCCTGGGTTCTTTCCAATGCAAAGCAGGGAATCAGCAGTTTTCCACCGCGGCCGCAGGTACGCAGAATATGCTCGAAAAGTTCCTCTTTTCTGGGCAGGTTCTTCTGGTGCACTCGATCCCCGTAGGTGGATTCAATGAACACGTAGTCGCTGTTCCAGATGAAGGTCGGATCTTCAATTATGGGTACATCCCACTGGCCGAGATCTCCTGAAAAGACGGTCTTGGTCTCGCCCGAGTCTTCATTTTCTATAAACAGTTCGACGATCGAGGAGCCGATCACATGGCCCGCATCCCGAAGGCGGAAAGTGACCCCCGGGGCAGCCTGCATCGATTCATTGTAGTTGATGACCTGGATGAGCGACACCGTTTTATCTACATCTTCCTCAGTATAGAGCGGCTCCCTCGGTACCAGTCCCTTTCTGAGCCTTCTTCTGTTTTCATGCTCGGTATCTTTTTCCTGAATGTAGGCCGAATCGGCGAGCATGATCGGCAGCAGGTCGGCGGTGGGGGGGCTTGCATAGATGGTGCCGGAAAACCCGTGCTTGACCAGTTTGGGCAGCAGACCGCAGTGGTCGATGTGACCATGGGTGTTGATCACGAAGTCGAAGCTTTTCGGGTCGAAGTCAAACGGTTCGTAATTAAGTCTGTTCAGTGATTTGGATCCCTGGTACATGCCGCAATCGATGAGCAACCGGGACGACGCAGTGTCTACGAGATGGCATGATCCGGTGACGAAGCCGGCGGCGCCGTGAGAGGTTATCTGCATGGAGTTGTCCTTTGGTTAACGTTGAAGGTATGTTTGAAAAATTGTTTTTTTATTCCTGAAATGATAGTCAAACTAACATGATGCTGCTGATAATGCACCACCGCAAAAGTCGATGGGGGCCGGTACGCCGCAGCCCCCTTTGCCATCCAGGCTGGGCTGAGTTACTATAAGCTGAAAAGGAGATTTTCAAGCCACTGAAGAATAGGTGAATCGTGATGGACGTTCTCCACCGTCAAGAAAACCAGCCCGCCGGCTGAGACAAAGATTGCTCTGCCGGTCCGGTTGAACTCCCCATCTATAATAAGGTCGAAGAGCAGGTCTGCTGCGGCGGTCCACCGCCGCCAAAGAGTCCGCCTTATGCCCGGCCCGGCTATACCCTGTGCAGTTTCGTTGAGCGTCTAGAAGCCACCCAAGCAGGTCCGGTTCCGGTGGTCTGTACCCGGCGCTCCTGGTCGGATCTGGCCGGGACAGTCCTGGTCAGGCTTGGTTTTAAGCGCAACCGCTATCTGGTCGCTCCGGGGCTTTACGCTGTCGGTGCGCCGGACCGAAGCGCCCCGGTACTGGTCACGGCCAATTACAAACTGAGTTTCGACACGCTGCGTTTCGCGCTGCCGGGCATGCACCTCTGGCTGCTGGTTCTCGACACGTGCGGCATCAATGTCTGGTGCGCCGCCGGCAAGGGGACGTTTTCCACCCAAGAGCTTGTCTTCCGGGTGGAGTCGAGCGGACTGGCAAAACTGGTCGATCATCGCCGATTGATCGTTCCGCAGCTCGGCGCAACCGGGATTTCGGCCCTGCAGGTGAAGAAGCAAAGCGGTTTTTCTGTCCAGTTTGGCCCCCTCAGGGCCTCGGACATTGCCGCCTGGTTCGACAACGGGAAAAGAGAAATTGAGGGCATGCGAGACGTGACGTTTAGTTTAAAAGAGCGGGCTGAGCTCATTCCTGTCGAATTTCATCTGGCCTTAAAGTCCATGTGGTGGCTGTTTCCACTGCTGTTTATAGTAAGCGGCATTGGCCCGGATCTGGAAATTACCGCCCGGTTAATGAGCAGGGGAATGTGGATGGTTGTCGCCCTGCTGGCCGGGATGGGTGCGGGAATCATCCTGGTTCCGCTGCTCCTGCCCTGGCTGCCGGGCCGTGCCTTTGCTCTCAAGGGAGCCGGTGCCGGCCTGCTGTGCGGCCTGCTTTTAATTTTTCTGACGGAGACAGGACTGCGCCTGCCGGAATTGTTGGCGCTTCTCGGTGTCGTCGTGGTTATGAGTTCCTACCTGGGGATGAATTTCACCGGTTCGACACCCTATACTTCTCCAACGGGTGTCGAGTGGGAGATGAAAAGAGCCATCCCGGCTCAGTTTACTCTCTTGGTCGGGGCGCTGATGCTCTGGGTCGGCACGCCGCTGGTGCTGTCCTGAGGTTGAGAATTATATATGAAAGATTTCAGATATATAGATGGTGTGTCCAGCCTTAGTCTGGACAGAAGTGTGTGCATCGGCTGTAAGATGTGTTCCCAGGTCTGCCCCCAGGCCGTCTTTTCCTATCATGCCGGCAAGGCCTCCATTGAAGATGGCGACGGCTGCATGGAGTGCGGCGCCTGCGGCCTCAATTGTCCGGTTGGGGCGGTGAGCGTCAATCCGGGTGTCGGCTGAGCGACCCTTGTGGTCAGCCGGTGGCTGAACAGGATAGGGATCAGGTCCAAAGGTTGCTGCTAAGCTGGTTTCCAATCGGAAAAGGCTCTTTTGCTCAATTTTTGCGTTGCGCTCGAAATTTTATCCTCGCGATATTTACATATGATTGCGGCAAAATTTCTCGTACGCCTTAATCTTGAAGCAAAATCACTCGTTTCCGAACGGAAACTGTACATAATGATTCTAAGCCCAATCCATCGCCTCATGCTGTGTTACTCTCAGAAGAGTGGAAAGCGGCGAGGACGAGCGCTGTGCTACGAACTCTCTGCTTCGCCCAGAAGCTTTTCCAGCTGCAGATCGTCTCTGAAATAGCTTATTCCCTCGTGGTTGGTGAGGTCGAGGTGGATGGGTGAGATGGTCACAAAGCCCTCGCCCAGGGCCCAGACATCGGTGTCTTTACCGCTGTCCAGCAGCGGTGTGCCACCGCCGATCCAATAATGGATTCTGCCCCTGGGGTCCGCTACTTCCTGAACGGCCTGCTTCCAGATCCTGCGTCCCTGCCTGGTTATTTTCACGCCTCGCAGCTCACTTGCGGCCGGAATGTTTACATTCATCAGGGTGCTGGCCGGCAGCCCATGGGCAATGACCCGCTGGGCCAGCTGTCTGATCAGCAGTTCCGCCTTACCGTAGTCAAGAGGCGGCTCGCCGGCCATCGACACCGCCATGGAGGGAACCGCATACATGGTCCCTTCGATGGCCGCAGAGACGGTACCGGAATAGGTGATGTCATCGCCGATGTTGGGGCCGCTGTTGATGCCGGAAACCAGCAGGTCCGGCGCCCGCTCAAATATCTTCCCCAGGGCGATGGCGACGCAGTCGGTGGGGGTGCCGTCAAGGGTATAGACATCCTCGTCGAGTTCGGTCAGCCGCAACGGGCGCTGCATGGTAAGGGCATGGGCTATAGCCGAGTTGTCCCGGTCTGGGGCAACGATGACGATCTTGCCGAGTGCGGACAATGACTCTTTCAGGGCCTTCAGGCCGGGACTGTGAATGCCGTCGTCATTGGTAAGCAAAATGGTGTGCATGCGTTGCTCCAGTATTTTCTAAGGATTTTAATTCGGTGATTCGCCAGAATGGCTCAATGATCGGATTGGCGATATTGCCCTTGGTGGTGCAGATGCCCACATCGAATGGCTCCAGCTCTGGGGCGGCGTCGAGGATGGCGACCTGATTCTGCAGCGGTGAATTGTCCAGAACCAGCCGGGGAACCACGCCGATGCCGCAGCCCATGGCGACCATGGCGATCATTGCCTCATTGCCGGCCACATACGAATAAATCTGCGGATTGATCTGCTTGTCCGCGAACCAGCGTTCACAGCGCACCCTGCTCAACCCCCGTTCAGGCATGATCACCCCTTTCTGCAGCAACTCGTCGACGGCCGCCGCCGCATCTGTTTCCGGGCTGCGGGGGCCGATGAAGATAAGCGGGGTTTGCAGCAGCTTGAGAAAACGGATATGGGACGGCAGGTGCTCAGGCAGTGCCGCTATGGTTACATCGGCCTCGCCGTTTTCAAGACGGTCCATGGCCATGGCGGCGTCGCCAGTGGAAAGTTTGAGATGAACGTCGGGGTAGTCCTGGCGGAAATCGTTGATGATGCCGGGCAGGATGGAGAGAATTGCCGTTACCGAGCAATAAATAGACAACTCTCCTCGAAGACGGTTTCCCGAGCAGAGCTGGTTCTGCAGAAGACGATAGCGCCGCACCACGTCCGAACCATATTCCCTGAACAGTCTTCCTGCTTCAGTGAGGCGGACCGAACGGTTGTTTCTGAAAAACAACTGTTCACCCAATTCCTGCTCAAGTCTCTGAATGGTCCTGGTGAGGCCCGATCGGGTAATATTGCAGGCTCTGCTGGTGCGGCCGAAATGCAGCGTATCGGCCAGGTGCAGAAATAAATTCAGGGAGCGTATATCCATGCAGATCTGAGACGATGAAGATTGTTGCAAAATATGCAACATAATATCACAAATAAATCACTTGACGCAATAAAACTTTATATCTATATGGTGTGGGATAATTATCTGATGTTCCATCCAAAAATATCACAACCAAAAGGAGATAGATCATGGCTGAAAATTATTTCAATTCATTGCCGCTGAGGCTGCAATTAGAGGAACTCGGTCACTGCCGTTTCATGGAGAGCGATGAGTTCAACGGTGTCGAGGCGCTGCGGGGCAAGAAAATCGTCATCGTCGGCTGTGGAGCCCAGGGGCTCAACCAGGGACTGAACCTGAGGGATTCGGGACTGGATGTGTCCTATGCGCTTCGCGATTCGGCCATCAAAGAAAAGCGCCAATCCTGGAAAAACGCTACCGAACAGGGCTTTACCGTAGGAGCCTATGAGGAACTCCTGCCCACCGCCGATCTGGTGATCAACCTGACCCCCGACAAGCAGCACACCGCGGTGGTGTCGGCGATCATGCCATTGATGAAAGAGGGGGCCTGCCTCTCCTATTCCCACGGCTTCAACATTGTCGAGGAAGGAATCCAGATTCGGGACGACATTACCGTTATCATGGTCGCTCCAAAGGGTCCCGGCACCGAGGTGCGCACGGAATACATGAGAGGATTCGGCATTCCTACCCTGATAGCCGTGCATCGGGAGAACGACCCCCAGGGCATCGGACTGGAAATCGCCAAGGCCTATGCCTGCGGTACGGGCGGTGATCGGGCCGGCGTCCTGCAGTCGTCCTTCGTGGCCGAAGTCAAATCCGACCTGATGGGTGAGCAGACCATCCTCTGCGGTCTGCTGCAGACCGGCTCCCTGCTCTGCTATAACAAGATGATCGACAAGGGGGTCGAGTCGGGGTACGCCTCCAAACTGGTCCAATACGGCTGGGAGGTGATAACCGAAGCCCTGAAGCATGGGGGCATCACCAACATGATGGACCGCCTGTCCAACCCGGCCAAAATCAAAGCCCACATCCTTTCGGAAGAGTTGAAAAATATTCTTACTCCGCTGTTCGAGAAGCACATGGACGATATCATGTCGGGGGTCTTTTCGAAGACGATGATGGAAGATTGGGCCAACGGCGATGCCGACCTTCTGGCCTGGCGCAAAGCCACCGGCGAGACGCCGTTCGAGAAGGCGGAATCGACGACCGAGGATATCA
>JARFQM010000457.1 GCA_029287755.1 Desulfofustis sp.
CCCCCGTCCTTGACGATATAGAACTGTACAAACACGTAGGAAACCGCCCCTTCGATTGCCTCAAACATGGCATCGTAGGTAGCGGCTCCGTTTACTAACAGCTTTACTTCATTGCCTCCGGTAAAACCAAGCCCGCTGAGTTTTTTTACCACGGCCTCAAGGCCTGCCTGATCAGGAGGTAGTGCTGTTTCCTCCTGCTTCATGGTGGCCTGCCAGGATGCTGTCTGGTCTTCCAGCAAAGATTCTTTATCCCGCAGCGCTTCGGCATACCCGTGGAAGCGGGTGCGACCAAAGAACAGATAGAACGGGATGGCAATAACCGGCATCGCCACAAGTGAAAAGAGCCAGGCAATGGCTCCCTGCGAAGACCTCGACCTCATGACGGCATCTGCCGCAAGCAGCAGACCAATGAGCTCTATGACGAAATATCCTGCTGCCAGGATGGTGAAATCAGGTAGCTGAGGCATGAGAATCGGCTTCTGCTAAAAAACTATTTTCAGACCTCTGCCGACAATGAGCATCGCGAACACGACCAGCAAGGCTACGGTGACGGCAGTATTATTGACAATGAGCCAGTCCTTGAGATCTTCTAAAATTTTCCGGGCACTGTCCCGGCGCGCCCAGGTGAAGAAGATCGGGACACCCACGCTGAGACTTGAGATGAGCACAAAGACAATGAGGGCTGCGGCTTTTTCCTTGTCGACCAATGTGGCTTCGTAGATGGTCATCGCACTGGCCGAGGCAAGTACCAAACTCTTGGGGTTGAATATGGCGAGCGCACCCCCGAGAATCAAAGCTTTCCAGCCGTTGTATGAATCGATCTTGGCGAGGAATCTGGGTTCCTCCACCTGCGTTTCCGCTGCAGGTCTCTTTTGCCACTTGAGCCAGGCGACCACAAGCAGCGCAGCTCCCAGAACAACTCTGAGCCATCCCGCCAGCTGCGTTGGATCTCCATTGAGCAATCGCAGACCAGGGATGCACAACACCAGTAAGCCGATCGCCAGGATACCGGCGGCCCAGCCCAGCATAAAGGCAGCAGCCCTGCAGGTATTGGCGGCAAGCAGGATGGACGCCACCGCCGCGATAGGGATCGGGCTCAAGGTAATGCCCGCCGCCATTGGCAGAATATCGGTAATCACGTCAATCAGCATTTCTTGATCCTGGGAGAGGATAACTCAACACACTGGAATCAAGGCAGCGGTAAGTTCTCATGCCGCGGCTAAGGCAAAGCGATATAGCTGTTTTGGGTTGCCTTGACGACCTCGTCATCCCTGAAATACGCAACTATATCGGCCGGCAAATGGTGCAGGTCAAAAGTAGAGCCTTGCGGATCCGTGGAGCAGAAGACCGCACTTTCTGCTCGTCTTCTCGAGCCGGAGTTGAGGAGTTCGAGAATGAGGATCCAGATTACCGACTTCTCCACTCTTGTCACCATCGGGAAATGCTTTTTTACTAGAATGCACGCGAGTAGTTTGTATTCCCGGGCGGGATCTCCATCACTGATGGTGAAGTCTATGGGAGGGATGCAGAGCAGAAGATCGATCCGGTCAATGAAGTCTCTGGCTTTGGGTATTTCAGATTCCCGCAATTCAGTTTTTACCTTTCGCCGCCACTTTTCGGCAAATTCGCCATAGGTGACGTGCTGATCCGTCTTGCCGAGTACATTTTTAATGCTCGGTGAGGATAACAGGGCCGAGGCCGCAAAGAACAGTACTGCCCGGCCTAAATGGTGACGCTCCTGGCCGACATGGAAGACCCCGTCCCAGAGCGGGGCGAGGAGATTGGGAAAGATGTACTCGCCGGACACCTTGCCATCGACTTCATCGAGCAATACGAAAGGCAGTTTGCCTTCGAGATTCAGCGACTGTATCCGCTGAAATATGGAAAAAAGGTCATCGAGCTTCCGAAAAGAGGCGACATGGTACTCGAGAAATTCGGTGTGCCCGGAAATCTGTTTGGATAACTCCTTCACCAGAAACGATTTACCGCTTCCGGGATTTGCAGCCAGTAGCATGTTCAGCGGCCGAGACGGCTTCTCGCGGCCAACATAGGTCTTGACCGTGCGTTCAAGAGCGCTCAATTCTTTTTTGAATCCTTCCGTGCAGGTGACATAACGACCTATCGTTCCGCCCGGTTCGAGCTGCTCATCAACCAGATCTGCGGGTTCTGCTCTTTCGCGAACATCGCTCAGCTGGGCAAGCCAACTTTCTTTCAAACGTTGCAACATCCATTCGTTTTCCCGTTTTACCAAAATGAGCGCAGGGTCCATTGCGAGTGACTCCTTTCTGACATGAATTCGTTTATGAGATCCTTGTTCACGGCAGCATTTACTGATACGAGGCCATTGGCCTAGATATTAAGACCGATCCCATTACCTGGTGTAACTTTACCGAAAAAGGTGCCGCGGGCACGACAATGACCTGGTGAGAATATGGAAACAGGACCTTTTATGGGCCCACCGGCTGCGGGAAAATCCAGGTTCACTTTGAAAAGAACTATTGTTTTTCTGCTCGCAATGCCCGCTGCGCACGCTTTGATTCCACTCGCCGGAAAGAGAGATAATACAGGTAAATATTACGGACGTATTGAATCGGTTCACGCCCGATCTCTCTGGCGACAACAAGCTCGACGTTGTGCATCCAGACGCTTGCATCCAGGCCTTGCGAGGCCGCTTCCTGGCGCAGGCGCCGAATTCGAGTCTGGCCGGCGTTGTAGGATGCCAGAGCGAAAAAAATTGTGTTCAACCGATCGAGCTCCGGACCTTCAATCCGATCAATGAGATGACGCAGGTAGCGCGCCCCCGCGTGAATATTTGGTTCAATCAGGGTGATGTCGCCGACTTCCATCGCTGCGCCGGTCTCCGGTAAAAGCTGCATCACCCCGATCGCTCCCACAGGACTTTGAACATCCTGGTCAAGCCTCGATTCCTGAAAACCAAGTGCCGCCAGGAGCAGCGGATCGATCTGGTAGAGCTCGCCATATTGCTCAAAGAGCGGCATCGTTTGTTCAAGTTTGTTCCGGTCACTTGCGGATGCTGTCTTGAGGACCCATGCATCGGTCTGCAGATAGCGGCGCAGGATTATGTTGCCGAATTCTGTCCTCGGACGGTGGATTTTGA
This sequence comes from Desulfofustis sp., assembly GCA_029287755.1. The sequence goes on from JARFQM010000457.1 coordinate 3,119, forward strand.
GAAACTCATTCAGCACGTCCTCAAGCTTCGGGCTGTTCTTGCGGAAAGCCCAGCCGATATTACGCTCGGAGGCGATAACCAGGTCGCTATGAACATTGAGGTTCGGAAAGACCTGGCTCCAAAATTCAGCCAGATGCTTATCCATAACGGTCACTGGAAGAAGTCCTGCCTGGACCAGCTCAAGAATTTCATCCGGTTCGAGCAGCTCATCCACCTCGTCTATTGTGATCGAGGCAAGGCCTTGTTCTGCAAAAGATTTGCTGAGTTTATCAAGGGAATCCTGGTAATTGCCTGGAATTTGAATCGAGATTTCCAGTCCAGCCAGATCTTCGATTGATGAGACGCGTGGAGCGCCGGGGCCGGTCACCACAAGCTCTTTGGAATTTCGGATGAAAGGTATGGAAAAATCAACAATCCGGCTATTGCTGTCAGTAATGGTGATGTTTCCCATGGCAATATCCGCCAGACCGGTTGCGACATAATTAATCAATCGATTTCGCGGTACAGGAATAAAGACGACGTGCACCTGTCGAGTTCGGAGTCCCTCTCTTCGATTAATCTCCCGCTCCAACTGGCGTCCCATGGCGGCAGAGATTCCCCGCTCTGCGGCACCATCCAGAAAATAGTGGGTCATCGAGTAGGGCACGGCGATTCGGACCAGTCGTCGCTGGACCATTTCATCGTAACCACCTTTCCAGGGTTGCAAAGCAACGCTATAATCCTGCAACACGGCAGCCGGCCAGGGAGATACCTGCGGATCCGGCGATGGGGTTCGATTCTGGGCGCAGATTGTCAGGGGAAAGCAGACAACCACTGTATACCAGGCAATTGATCTGATTATACTTCGAGTAATTTGGTTCAACCGCAACATGCTCCTTACCAGGTGCTCATCTCGGGTTGATAGAGAACCAGCTTAACATTCGACCTTTATTGGCCAAATTGTCTTAAAAGATTAATCCCAAATCCTTCGAATAGCTTCTTTACTTAATTATAGCAATGAACATCTTCAGGAAGTGCCAGAATTTTCTTCAATTGTTCATGGACGAATATGCATAATCGAAGTGTTAAATCGATTTCCACATAAATGAGATAGAATTGATTCAAAGAGAACCTTTCATTCTTTTGTCTGGGAAAAAGACAATGCATCCTTCGGACAGGGGCCACGGGCCTCTATCCACTGCTAAGCTTTCCCGCTCATAGTTAAGGTGTGTACCAGATCGGCGAAGTATAAGCCCGGTCCTGGATAGCTGCCGGGACTTCCTGAGGCAGCGGAATCTTGAAGAAGGCGGCGTCATAGGTGGTCCAGCGCGGTTTCGGGATCTCGATCACCCGCACGTAATAAAACGCGTCTTCGGCTGGATCGAAGTCCGGGTCCTGCCAGTATCCGGAGAGCGCCTGGGCGCCGATGGTGTTGGTGTAGGTCGCGTTTTCTATGTTCACGCTGCTGCCGACGGGCTCACGGGCGCGGCCGTCGTCGCCGATCGTGCGGTCGCCCGAAACGGCGATATCGTAGATCCGCTCATGCGTTTTGCCGTCAGCGTCGATCCAGCCCTTGATGATCTGCACACGGTCGAGATTGGCGCCGTCCGGGTCGCGCAGCGCCTGCACCAGGAAGCCGGGCACGCCGCCCTCGGGAGCCTGGCGCAGTTCGCCGCCCATGGGCACGCCGCGGCGATAGCCGTTGGCGACGAAATCCGAGGCACCGAGGTCATCTGCGGCAAAGTCCCAGCCGCCGAAGACACGCACGCGGATACGGCTGCCGGTGGTCGCATACGCCTCCTTGCGGGTCAGCGCGTCGAACACCTCGTCGCGGGTGTTCTCACGGGCCCAGACCGCGGTGAGGCCTGCGGCCGATTCCTGCGCGGTAATGATGCGCAGCGCCGGGTCCTCGGCCGGGACTACCTCTATATTGTGCCGGTTCGGCGAGGGCTCGGTGTGCTGGTACTTGCCGAAGTAGTTATCCTCGCGCGTGGTCGGGATCGCCGTATGGGTATCGGTGGTGCCGTAGAAGCCGAACTTGAATGGGTTGACGCCTATATCGCGCTCCACTTCCAGCCCGACCTTCAAAGCTGAACGGGCGTACTCGTAGCGCAGCATCTCCGGCTTCTTGGGGGCGCTGCCGGAGATGTTGCCGACATCCCAGCTCTCGAAATCGGCGAACTCGTCGTCGGGCGACAGCAGCGGGTGGGTCTCCTCGTCACCCTTGATCTGCGTCATCTCGTGCATCGGTTCCCAGCGGATGCGTTTTGCAGCGTAGTCGGCGTCCATCGGTGAGCCGTCGAACTTGATTGGAGCGAACATCAGGCCGTTGCTCAGGTTGGCGTTGTGGGGCACGGCGATTACCTGTCCTCCGGTCGAGGCCTCGTAGCCAGCCAGGTATTCCCACAACAGTTCCGGATCGGAGCCATCGAAGAAAGTGAACGGCCGCGTCATGCCGGTCTTGTCAGCGCCGTCCCGGAAGAGGATAACGCGGTGCAGATTGTCACCCTTCGGGGTGAAGGTCCACTCGAACCCGGCCAGCGAGGTGAACCGGCCCGGCTCGTTGTAGGCGTCGACGGTCTTGATGATATCGAGCCAGATATCGCCATCGAGGTCGAGACCCTCAAGCGGGTCTCGGCCCTGCACGGTACCGATTTTGATAATGTCGGCGAAGGCGGCCATACGCCCTTCTTGACCAGAGTTGAAGAGGGTGTGAATTTTCGCCCCCCATTCATCGGCCAGGAGCCGTGGGTCAGAGGTGCGCATCGCCGTTGCCAGTCCCAACATTTCAGCGTGATCGGTGATGGCCAGGAAGTCGAGCGGCCGGATCAGCTGAACCGGCTGACCGGTGTTGGAGATGATCTTCTCCCCCCGGGCCACCCGAAAGGCATCGTGCATTGTCAGCCGGGTACCGACCAGGCCCGCGTCGAAGGAGATCTCGGTGTGAAAGTGCAGGTCGCCGAACAGCACCTCATCCGGATAGTTTCGGCCGACGAAGGGCGAGTAAACCTCGCCGCTGTCCGCTGCTTCGGGAGGTGCATAGCCATCGAAAGCCGCCGCCTCAACGCAGACAAGTGCTGCCAGAGCCGCTGCAATAACGAGGGTACTGATTCTTGTTTTCACCTTGGTTATTTTATAATACCTACTCGGATCGCCAAATTTGCCCTGTGACAGGTCTGCGACTTCCCTCGCATCAAATTTAAGCACACTGAATGCAGCCATATCTTCCCCCTCGATTGGTTAGCGATGTGATCATGTGGTGCGAACACCAATGTCGGCCAATGTCTATACCCATTGGAATTATTATGTGAATAGAATGATGTGAGAAATCACCGGCAGCCGATCAGAATGTTGGGCGTTATAAATGTCACGGCAGTAGTGGTCGCAGATTACGCGGCAGAATAGACCGATGGTACAGTTTTTTCCCGCTCTCAGCACTTTGTCTCTGCTCTTGCTCTCTACTGTGAGCGAGTGACGTGAGGTAAGAGCCGGCTCCGGACAATACACCGGTCACTCAACTTTAAGTAAGATTGGGGTAATGTAAAGTGCTAATAATTCATCCTGCTTTTTCCAGAAGCATCGCCAGTCTTGAATAACCACTCAGGGTAAAGCCGTTCAATCGACTTCCGAGTGGAATTCGGCGACCAGTCATAGCCTCACGGTGGAAAAGCATGCCGCACGGATTTTGTCCGCAGTCCATGAACTGGAGCGAGAAGACAGCCTTGTAAAAGAAGGCGGCATAGGCAAACTGTCGATCGCCTTAGGACCATATCCAGCTGAATTTTCCGGGACAGAGAACTGTCAGCTGTCGCTGTAAAAATCATTGAACTCGTGCGGGAACTCGAGGCAGATAGAAACGCCCGCAACAGGGAGTTGATCAAGCAGCATGTGCACGAGTCCGCAGGGCACCCTGGGGGGAAGTGCCTGCCTGGACGAAGACGAGCCGTGCAATCAATGATGAGGAGTTCAAGTTATAAGCGCCCAATCAGAAATGATTCTCATTACGTGCATATTATTATTTTTTCGGATAAGTTCTCGTTAAACGAAATTCATCAGCCAACATAACCTGAATGTGAAGATTTCAAACCGCCTGCCCCCTGGATAATTGATCTATCGCATCGTTCTCTGCATTGTCCTGGTCCTCTTTGTCTTTCCAGGCCACCTGTGCATGGCGGCAACGCTTGAAGTCGCGATTACCGGCGTCGAGGGCAAAGCCTACGAAAATATCTTATCCAGACTACGGATATACCGGCTGAGCCAACTGGATGAACAACCGGATTATCTGGAGGTGAAGCGGCTCCACAGACTCGCTCCGCAGGACATCGAGGCGGCGCTCGCCCCTTATGGATATCACAGCGTGCAAGTAGAGTCAGATCTCATCGCAACGGAAAACGGATGGCGGGCAAGCTACGATGTCGAACCCGGCAGACAAGTGTACATCACCGACGTGTCGATCACCGTCATCGGCGCAGGCAAAGACGCCCTGGCCACGACTGACGGTCAGACCATTACAGCGCTGAGGGTGGGCGATCCGCTCAATCATCCACTCTACGAGCAGGAAAAGAGCAGACTGCTCCGGGAACTGCGTGCCCTTGGCTTTCTCTCCGCCGCCTTTCAGGTCCAGAACATCAAGGTAAATCGTGCGGATCATAGTGCCGGTATCGAACTGTTGCTCGATACCGGACCAGCTTTTCGTTTCGGTGAAATCATCAGCGACCAGGATGTCATCGACGAAGACCTGTTCTCTCGATTCATCAGTTTCGAATCCGGCGATCGGTTCGACTCCTCTATCCTGCCAGGCCTCCAGCGAGATTTATATCGAACCGGTTTTTTCCAGCGGGTCAGCGTGATCCCCGATATAAGTGACGAGAATGGGTCCTATGTGCCTGTTATCATCGTCGCTGAGCCAAGCGAGTCGGTCACCAATGTCAGCCTCGGGGTCGGCTACGCGACCGATACCAGCTTCAACATACGCCTGGACTATCAGAACCGGCTGCTCAACCGCTCCGGCCACAGTGCCTTCTCTTCTCTGTTGTTGGGCGATCAGCGAAGCATGGTCCAGCTCAACTACCGGGTGCCCGGGCCCGACCCGCTGCATACGGCCTTCACCGGAACCGGCGGCTGGAACCGGGAGCTGTGGGAGGACACCGAGACAGAAAAATTCTCGGCAGGCATCAGTTACGGGTACGACAACTCTCCCCATTTCAGGACCCTGTCGCTGCAGTTTTTTAATGAAGACTATCAGATCGGGGCGACCTCCGAAACAGGAAGATTTCTGATGCCCGGACTGAGCGGGTCATGGGCGAGAGCCGATGCGCTCGTCAACACGAGTCGGGGTGGGCGTGTAACCCTCGAGATCGAAGGGGCGAGCAGCGAACTGCTCTCCGACGCCACGTTCGCGAAACTGCGACTCAGCGGCCGGGCGATCATTTCACCCCTGCAGAAGTGGCGTCTCATCGGGCGGAGCTCCGTCGGCACGATAATAGTCGACACCATCGATGAAATTCCCCCATCGTTGAGATTTTACGCCGGCGGTGAAAAGAGCGTCCGGGGGTACAAATACAAAACCCTGGGTCCTCAGGACAGCACCGGTACGATAGTGGGCGGCAGGGTCCTGCTCACCGGCAGTATTTCCCTGGAGAGGCAGGTGCTGGAGTTTGGCAGAGTGTCGGCTTTTTTCGACATCGGCAACGCCATGGATGACTGGGACGTCGATCTGGTCCGGGGCGTGGGAGTAGGCATCGGCCTGGCCCTGCCTTTCGGGCAGATAAAGCTGGACTTCGCCTATCCCCTGGATGATGAGGGAACCGCACAGTACGTCTACTTGCGCGTAGGGACCGATCTCTGATGAAAAAAATTTTCGTCACCACAGTATTGCTCTTTCTGGCTCTTCTATTCGCACTTGTCTATACCCTTTTCTACACTGCGAGCGGCATCAGCATTGCAGTCGGTCTGATTTCCCGGCTGACGGAGCACCAGGTCTCGGTCGAAAACAGCAGCGGCAGACTGCTGGACCACTGGGAGCTTAACGGGGTGCGCGTCCGCTCCGCCGCATTCGAGGCTTCTGTCGACAGGCTCGCCGTCGAGTGGCATCCCGCCGATCTCCTCCAGGGCTCCCTGCGTGTCGGCTTCCTGCACGCCGGGAGTGTGGAGGTAACTATTGCGGAGGCCCGGAGTGACGTGGTTCCCCGCTCGGACCAATTGTCACTGCCCGAAATATCCCTGCGGCTGCCTATAGAAGTCGACGAATTACAGATCGAGGAATTGTCGATCTATCAGAGCAGCAGGCAAATGCTGTTTGAGATCGATTATATATCCCTTGAGGCGGCTGCCAGAAATTCACTGATCTCCATCTCCGAACTCGTCATCAGACATCCTCAGTTTCAGACCAGCATGCAAGGAAACCTGGTCACCTCGATGAACTGGTCCACAGACCTCACCGGCACCTGGAACCTGGCCAGGGACGGATGCGTGGAAGTTCAGGGTGAGTTCGGCCTCAACGGTACAGTCGATGAAATTGCCATCGGATTATCGGCAAGCGGTCCCGGAACCGTCGCCATCGAGGGAAAAGTATACGGGCTGCTGGACGATCCCAGCTGGGAGCTCGACGGAACAGCCGATCTCTTTCTGCCCGATCTGTGCAACGCCCTGAACCCGCTGGCTGCCGATTTGACCTTTCATATGGAAGGCAGACCGGCTGACTACCTTGTGCAGGTATGGTCGGAACTGGCATACCCAGACCTGCCGAACATCGAAGGCTCGTTTTTCATATCGGGAAATATGGACCGGCTGACATTCGACCGTTCCACCATCAGGTTCGACAACAACGACCTCGAGTTCAGCGGGCAGTTCGGCTGGAAGGATGGTATCGACTGGTCACTGGCGCTCTCGTCGACTGAATTTGATTTTTCCCATTATCAGGAATTCGTCGACGGTCATGCCGATGTGGCGCTCACTTCGACGGGGTCCCTGGTGGATGGCCGGTTGAGATATTCCGGCAGTATTTCCGATTTGAACATCACCATCGAAGAGCCCGCCCTAGCGCTTCAGAGTAAGTTCGAATTCCAGGGCGATGACCGGGAGATCGAAATTACCGCCGCCGAAGTCGCGGCCAGACAGGGCATGCTCGAACTGGACGGCACCTTCGGCTGGTCCGGAGTCCCGAGCTGGCAGGTCTCCGGACGATTTGACCGGATCAATCCTGCCGAATGGGGAGAGTTTCCCGCAGGGCTGATCCAGGCTGAGGTGCACAGCAGCGGCTCGGTGGCAGAACACGGCATCCAAGCGAAAGCGACACTGGCCTCTCTGAACGGGGAGTTTGCCGGTTACCCCGTGCAGGGAGAGGGCACCGTAGAATATCTGTCCAACGAGCTCATCGTCAGGGAGCTGTTCCTGCTCTCGGGGCCAAACTCCCTGGCCGTGGACGGATCCGTCGGCACCTCGGTCGAGCTGCGCGTTTCTGTGGACGCTCAGGATCTCGCCCGCCTGCATGAACGGCTTCAAGGCCGGCTTGAAATGCACGGCTCCATCCATGGAGAACGGCAGTCGCCGCACCTCGACTTCTCGGCACGAGCAGACGATCTCGCCTTCGCAGATTACCTGCTCAGCTCGCTCGACGCGTCAGCGAGCTTCGATCAGCAGGGAGACCTGGAGTTGAGCCTGGCAGTCGACAGCCTCCAGAAGAGATCGGATCCGCGTGAAGAACTGGCCGATAAAGTGGAGGTTTTCATATCTGGAAATGAAGAGGACCACAGCTTCACCATCACTATACTATCGGCATTCGGCACCCTGGCTGCGAAGGGTTCCGGCCACATTGTCGACAGGTCCGGCTGGTCGGGGACCTTCCAGGATCTGGCTTATGACCACCCGCTCTATGGACATTGGCATTCGCAGGAGCCCGCCAGGGTTGCGCTTTTCCCGGAAGCCGCATCCCTCCAGGAATTTTGTCTGACCTCACCAGCCGGCGGCGTCTGCGCCGGCGGTTCCTGGTCCCCGGCGGATGGCTGGCAGGCCGAGCTTTCCTCGCTGCGCTTCGATGTCGCCAGCCTGGAGCGCTGGAATCTTCTGGCCTTTCCGCTCAGAGGAGAGCTCCGCGGAGAGCTGCAGGCTGCCGGAGATGGGGCTGCGGTGAAGAGCGGCGCCGCCCGCTTCTACTCAGAGCAGTTGCACCTGGGGGACAGCGCAGATGCGCATGAGGATCTTCTGCGCTTCACCGATACTGCCTTGAGCCTGGAGCTTGAGCATCAGATCCTGCAGACCAGCCTGCAAAGCCAGGCCGCCCATGGATCGAGTCTGGTGGTCGGGTTGATCATCGCTGGTGTCGGCAATCCCTCCGCACCATTTACCGAACTGCCCCTCGCCGGAACCCTTGAGGCGCAGGTTGAAGATCTGAGCCGCCTCGCCGCTCTGATTGGAGATTCAGCTATTCCGGAGGGCCGTATCAGCGCAGATCTGCAAATCGGCGGCGTCCTCGGCGACCCGGATCTGCACGGCAGGATAACGCTCGAGGGAGGAGGATTGATGCTGCCCGATTACGGACTGCATCTGCAGGAGATCGCCGCGGAACTGCAGGGCGACCGGCAGGGCCTCGGGGTGCAGATGACCGCCAGATCCGGAGAAGGGCGAGGCAGTGTTGAGGGCCGCGTGCAAATTGCGGACGGGAGCTGGGCCGCCGATCTGGACATCGGCGGTCAGGATCTGCAGCTGCTGGATCAGCGCGAGCTGCGCGTCGCCGGAAATCCCGCGCTCAATCTTTTCTTCCGTCCGGAAGGCGGCATCCTGAGCGGGACCTTGTTCATTCCGAGGGCTCGCATCGAGCCGGAGGAGATGGCTGGCTCGGATAGTATTTCACGAGACACTACGTTCGTGGATGAAGCGGCTCCTGAGAGCCGACTTCCGCTTGATCTGG
>JARFQM010000460.1 GCA_029287755.1 Desulfofustis sp.
TGTCTATATTGATCACGGGGCTCGGGCCGATGCCATCAAGATAGGTGAAATCGATCGGGGCGGAGCCATCAATACCATTTCCCCGGACGGCACCATCTCGGAAAACTGCGTTGGCCAGGCCACCAGCGGTTATCTGGTACAGATCGAGCGACTGTCCGGAGAGGAAATGGAGAACTGGAGACGAAAATATCCCGAGGCCTTTGCCAGAAAATACGAACCGGCCGGTGGCTTACGCTTTGACGCCTGGGTTATCAAGAAGGAGTCCTGATCATGAAAGCCTTTTACATCGACTTATCCATCTGCAACGGCTGCTATTGCTGCCAGATAGGCTGCAAAGACGAACATGTCGCCAACGACTGGACTCCTTACGCCAAGCCCCAGCCCGACACCGGCCAGTTCTGGATTGGCGTAAACGAACATGTCCGGGGACAGGTCCCCAAGGTGAAGGTGAGCTATATACCTAAACTCTGTCACCACTGCGACGACGCTCCCTGCATCGAACAATGCCCGGCCGAGGCGATTATCAAGCGCCAAGACGGCATCGTTTTGATAACGCCGGAGGACTGTACGGGCTGCAGGCTCTGCCAGTCTGCCTGTCCCCATGAGGCAATTTTTTTCAACGAGGATCTGCTGATTGCCCAGAAATGCACCGGCTGTTCACACCTGATTGACAACGATCCGGACTGGACCGTGCCCCGCTGCGTCGATCAATGCCCGACCGAGGCCATCAAATTCGGCGCCGAAGAGGATTTTCAGGAGTTCATCGCCGAGGCTGAACTCATCAACCCGGAAGCCGGCACCAAATCAAGAGTGTATTATCAGCACCTGCCAAAAAAATTTATCGGCGGCACCCTCTACGATCCCGAGGAAAAAGAAGTCATCATTGGCGCTGTCTGCTCGCTGCGGGATACGGTTTCGGGTAAGATTTACTTCGCCGAAACAGACAATTTCGGGGATTTCTGGTTTAATGATCTCGACGACAACAGGACTTTTACCCTGACCATAGAGAAAGACGCTGCATCATTAACCCTGGACAAGATTACCACCGACAGGGACCTGTCTCTGGGAGATATCCCGATGCACCTGCAAAACCCCACACCAACACCATAGACAAGGGATCCGGCATGACAGTCATTACTATTTCAAGGACTCTATACAGCGGCGGTGAGCAGATTGCCGAGGAAGTGGCCGCCCGGTTGGGTTATCCCTGCCTGCGCCGGAAAGAGCTTATCCTGGGCGCTGCGGAATATTTTCATTTCGAGGAGGCCAAACTCATTGAAGCCATGGCCGAACCTCCCAAACTCTGGCAACGGGATCGGGATAAGAGAGATGCGCATTTCAATCTGATCAGAGCCACCTTCCTGAGACGCTGCCAGGAACAGCAGGGTTTGGTGTACCACGGTTTTTCCGGCCAGGAATTGATCAGAAATGTCCCCCACGTGCTGCGGATTTTAGTAATGGCCGAGCAATCGTACCGCCTGGAGATGGCCACCGGGCAATCGGGGGTGGACCCTGACCAGGTAATGGCAGAAATTAAGGCCAGCGATAGGAAATTCAGCAAATGGACCCGCCTGATGTATGGATTTGAGTGGAACAATCCAGCCCTGTACGATCTCTGCTTCAATATCGGTCGGGTCAGCATCGACAGCGCCGTGAACAGTATCTTGCACATCATCGCCAGCGGTGATTTCAAGCCTACGGAGAGCTCGATCCAGAAGTTTAACGACGAACTTCTGGCCAGCACCGTCTGGTCGGCAATCACCCAGAATGAAGAAACCAGCGGGGCCTACGTGGAAGCCTCCGCCAGACAGGGGAGAGTGCTTCTCACCGGCACCGTCCGCTCCAAAAAAATTTTACAGGCGATCAACGTTCTGGCTGCGGACATAGACGGCGTCGAAGAGCTGGTAAACGAGATGAATATAGGCACCATCTGGCGCTCCTGACCACTTGGTTTCCCGGCAAAGCGATTCCTGAACGAGCTAAGCGCCGAGGGTGGAGGCTGATTCATGTTCATGGCAGTCTGCGATCGGACCGTTTGATGCCCAGCCTGGCCATTCTCGACTCCAGCGTGGTCGGCTTCAGACCCAGGATCTCCGCCGCGCCGTTTCTACCCCTTACCCGCCATTGGGTCGTTTCGAGGGTGCGCAGGATGTGCTCCCTCTGGACCTCGTTGAGGGTTCGGGCCTTTTCCGCTCTTACTCCTCCGCCCTTCGGCACTTCAACTTTCAGGGTCGGCCCCGAGGAGATGATCACCGCTCGTTCGATTACGTTTTTCAGTTCCCGGACGTTTCCCGGCCAGCTGTAGTGACACAATTGGTTCATGCTGGAACGGGAAATGCTGACAATGGATTTATCCATTTTCTCACAAAACTCTTTGACGAAATACCAGACCAGCATGGGAATATCGTCGCGACGCTCCCGCAGCGGCGGTATGGTTATCGGGAATACATTGAGGCGATAGTACAGGTCGAGACGGAACTCGCCGGCATCGATGGCTTTTCTCAGATCCCGGTTGGTGGCGGCAATCACCCGCACATCCGAATGAATGGTCTTTCTGCCGCCGACCCGCTCGAAGGAATTCTCCTGCAATACTCGTAAGAGCTTGACCTGCAGGGCCGGAGGGAGTTCACCGATCTCATCGAGAAAGAGCGTGGACCGGTGGGCCAGCTCGAAACGGCCGATGCGCCTGGAATCAGCCCCCGTAAATGCTCCCCTCTCGTGGCCGAAGAGCTCGCTTTCGATCAGGGTAGCGGGTATCGCCGCACAGTTGACGGTAACTTTTGGCTTTGTTCTGCGACGGGAGAGGTTATGGATGGCCTGGGCGATGAGTTCCTTGCCCACCCCGGTCTCACCCAGTACCAGAACCGTGGTGTCCAATTTGGCGACCTGCTCTACCTGGTTAAGTATCTGCTTCACGCCGGTGCTTTCGCCGATGAACTCCTCATGCAGATACTGGAGGCTGATCTCTTCTCTGAGATAGGTGTTTTCCGCTTCGAGCTTTTCTTTTAAATCCTGTATCTCTGAAAATGCTTTGAGCAGTTCCTGCTCCTTGTTTTTGCGAATCAAAGCGTTGGCAAAGACAACACCCAGCATGTTGAGACGCTGAATCAGCACCTCAGGCCACCTTCGCTCAGAACGCAGACAGGCGAACCCGGCCACCCCCAGAAACGATCCGCCGGCAGCCAGAGGAATAAGGGCGCTGGATTTAATCCCCTGCTGCAGGCAATGTTCCCTTTCAACCGTCGCCTCGTCGGGCAGCTCGCTGATACTGCTCATCACCACCGGTTCGCATTTGAACAGCCGGTGACTGTACCAGGGCTGCTCCTCATTGAGAATCAGGTCAGGCATCGGGGTCACCCCCGGTACTGCATAGGCATGGGTTACCTGCAACTTGGATCGATCGTCGGAAAATTGAGCGACGCTGCATCTGTCGATATCGAGATTTTCAGCTATGCGCTGCAGCACAGTTTCAATTTCCATATCGATTCTATCGGCCGGCAGATTGACGAATTTGCCGGATATATCGGCCAGCAGCGTTTCAAACTCGAGGCGCTGTGTGATAAGCAGCTCGGTCGACTCGACGGTTTCCAGGGTGTCGGTCATTGTCTCATCCTCCTGGTGGTCGCACCGGAGCGAGCTTCAACTGAAGCGTGGGAGCTCGGCTCTCGCACCGGGGAAATCTACGAAATATAGGAGAAAAATACGCGATATCGGAGACAATTTCAATCAAGCCGAAAACGGCCTTTCCAGTAAAAGGAAATAGGATGGAAAAACGGTTACATATAAATGTTTTTCTGACAACAGCCCTGGCACGAAACTTGCGATAGGAATTGTATGTAATTTTTCACGGGCAATTCCATCACTCACATTCTCTAGGCATAGGGGGCACAATTATGACCTATGACAAATCAGTAGAAGTCTATCCCACCACTGTCTGGTCGGCCGGGGCAGGCTGCCACGGCGCCTGCGGCCAGAAGCTCTTTGTCAAAGAGGGGAAACTGATCCGCGTGGAAGGCGACGAAAACGCCTCCTGGAACCAGGGGCGCTCCTGCCCTCGGGCGCTTGCTCTGACGCAGTACGTCTATCACCCGGACCGGATTACCACCCCCCTGAAACGGGTCGGCAATCGCGGTGCAGGCAAATTCGAACCAATATCATGGGACGAGGCCTTTGATACCTGTGAACAGAAGCTGAAGGCCATCAGAGATGAATATGGTGCCGAATCGGTCGTGTTCGCCCAGGGCACCGGTCGGGATGTCGGCGGTCCGATTTCTTTTCTCTGCTACAACTACGGCAGTCCCAACTGGGTGCAGTTGGGACTTTCTGGTCAATCGTGCTACACGCCCAGGCTTGGAGGCATGAAGGCAACGCTCGGCGATTTCTGCGTGATGGATGCAGGCCAGTTCTCCGCGCTGCGCTATGATGACCCCGAATACAGGGTGCCGAAGGTGATTATCGTCTGGGGCCAGAATCCCCCGCCCACGTGCTCGGACGGTTTTTTCGGGCACTGGGTGGTCGACTGCATGAAGCGGGGAAGCAAAATCATCTCCATCGACCCCCGCTACACCTGGATGTCCACCCGGGCCGACTACCATCTGCAGATCAGGCCGGGGACGGACGGCGCCCTGGCCCTGGGCATGCTCAATGTGATCATCAACGAGGGGTTGTACGACAAGGAGTTCGTCGATAAATGGACCTATGGCTTCGATAAGCTCAAGGAGCGGGTCCAGCACTATCCCGTCGATAAAGTAGCCGAGATCACCTGGATTCCCGAAAATCTCATCAGAGAGGCGGCCAGGTTCTACGCCCAGAACAGCCCGGCCGCCATTCACTGGGGGGTTCCCATCGACATGAATCCCGAGGGAACGACCGTGGCCCAGGCGATCTCTCACCTCTGGTGTATCACCGGCAACGTCGACAATCCCGGCGGTAATGTCATCGCCAGACCGTCGCACGGCGTCACCACTTACCCCTATTCCACCGAGGAACTGGTGGGGCTGTACGGCCAGGATCTGGTCGACAAACTCAACAAGGTCCGGATCGGCTGCGACACCTACCCAATGGTCAAGGGATTTCGCGGCTGGGCCCAGCCCGACATGGTCATCGACCAGATAGATTCGGGCAGTCCGTATCCGATAAAAGGTGCCTGGATACAGACGGCCAATATTCTCGGCGGTCAAGCGGCGCGGGCCAGATTCCACTATGAGGCCCTGAAAAAGCTCGACTTCGTAGTGGTCGTCGATCTTTTTCACAACCCCACCTCGATGGCCCTCGCCGATATCGTCCTGCCGGCCGCGACCTTTGCCGAAAAGGACAGCTTCCGCTCCTGGTGGGTGCCTCTCGGGGTAATGCATAAAACCATCCAGGTCGGTGACTGCAAGTCGGACTGGGAAATCAATATAGAGATGGCCAACCGGTTGAATCCGGACTGCAAGTACAAAAACATCAAGGAACTGATCAACGACCGGTTGTCGGTAGCGAATTTCACCTTTGACGAGCTGGTCGCACAAGGATCCCAGGCCATGCCGCCCGAAGGTCACAGCTCCAGACCTTATTACCGCTACGAGAAAGGCTTGCTGCGCCATGATGGCAAACCGGGCTTTACCACCGACACGGGTCGCATAGAACTCTATTCGAAAGCCTTTGACAGCTGGGGAATAGACCCGCTGCCCTTTTATCGGGAGCCGGCCCAGGGGCCGGTTTCCACACCGGAGCTCTATGAGAAATATCCGCTCATCATGATCACCGGGGCCCGGTCCCATATGTTTTTCCACTCGGAACACCGGATGATCCCCTGGCTGCGCGAGAAAAACCCCGAACCCTACGTCGAGGTCCACCCGGACACCGCAGAAAAGTTCGGAGTCTACGATGGGGAATGGATCTATCTGGAGAACGACATGGGCAGGGTCAAACGCAAAGTGCGAATTTCACTGCGCGTCCATCCCCGGATGATCCATACGCTGCACAGCTGGTGGAAACCAGAACTCAAGGGCAGCGAGCCGGACCTTTTCGGGGTGTGGGATTACCAGATCAACCAGATCATCCCCGGCCCCCAGGACAGCGCTTCAGGATTCGGCGGCGGACAGTACAAGACGACGCTGTGCACGCTCAGCAAGATCAACGAACAGGAGTGAGAATCATGGCTAAAATGGGACTCTACATCAATTACGATTACTGCACCGGCTGTCAGAGTTGCGCCGTCGCCTGCCAGCAGGAACACGATTTTCCGGCCGGCAAATGCGGGATCACCGTAACCGAGTTTGTCTACCCGGCCGACAAGAAACCGGTGGCAGTTGATTTTCTGCCGTTTCCCAATGAGTTATGCGATCTCTGCATTCGCCGCCATCAGCAGGGTGAAGACCCTGCCTGCGTCAAGCACTGCCAGGCCGCCTGTATGTTGTTCGGGCCCCTGGAGCAGCTGGTTAAGGAAATGGAGAATACGCCTCGATCCGCACTCTTTTCACCGCGATGAGATGTTTTAGGGTACTATAGCAACAAGATGCAGGAAAGCCCGGTCTCCACTCTTCAGCGAGGGGATCAAAGATCAATTCTTTATTGGAGGTCCACTAATGCGAATCAAAAGTATCTTATTGTCGATGGCGCTGATCAGTATGGTTTGTGGTTTCGCCGTCGCTGCGACGGCCCAACCGATCACCCTGACCTTCGCCAACCAGAACCCGGACACCAGTTGGAGCGGCATGAAAGCCATTGCCCCCTGGGCAAAACAGGTTGAGGAAGCCACCAACGGTAAAGTCAAAATTCAGATCTTCTACTCCCAGACACTGACCAAGGGCAAAGATGCCTGGGAGGCCACTAAAAATGGAATCGCCGATATATCCTGGTGTTTTCACGGCTACTGGCCGGGCTTGACCCCCCTGGCCGACGTAATCAGCCTGCCGGCGCTGCCGTATACCACTGCAGAGAAAGGCAGCGAGGTATTGTGGAAACTTTACGAGAAATATCCGGCCATCCAGGAACAGTTTGCCGACAACAAAATCCTGCTGCTCTTCACCAGTAACCCCTATCTTCTGATTACCACCAAGAAGCAGGTCAAAACCATGGAAGACATCAAGGGGATGAAGATCCGGATGAGTGGCGGACCCCCGACCGAGATGATGAAAGCCCTCGGCGGTACGCCGATGATGGTGCCCATGCCCGATAACTATATGTCGCTGCAGAAAGGCGTTATAGACGGCATGGGAGCTCCCTGGGAGGCCATCCACGGGTTTAGACTGTATGAAGTCGTGAACTACTACACCGAAACCCCGTTCCCGGCTGTCTATTTCTCCATCGCCATGAACAAGAAAAAATGGGACAGCCTCGATAAGGAAATCCAGGATGCCATCATGAGTGTGGGCGGCCTGGAAGGTTCAAAGTTCTGGGGCCGCAATCATTTTGACACCGCCAAGGACGGCGTCATGGAAAAAGTAAAGAGTGAAGGCAAGAGCATCGACATTTACACGTTCTCAGACGAGGAGCGCCAGCGCTGGATCGATGCCGCCGGCAAGCCGATCTGGGACCAGTGGGTTAAACAAATGGAAGAAGCAGGCCACAGCAACGCAAAGGAAATTCTCGATACCGCCATTTCCCTGAGCAAAGAATAATCTGACGCCTGTCCACTACTTGCAACTCATGCATAGTCATCCCCCTTGTTTTCAATAAAAACAATGGGGGATGATTTTTTTTGCCCACTTGGGGTAAATATTACTGAGATGAGGTCCCCCGACTTCTCTTGATAATATCTTAGAACTGAATGATACGAACAGAATGCTCGCAACCATAGCCAAAAGGCTCAGTCAATTGTTGAGTTTCAGCGCTGCGGCTATACTTGCGGCGATGATGTTTCTGACCGCCCTTGACGTGTGTCTGCGCTATTTCTTCAACCGGCCGCTGGCCGGCGCCTTCGAACTTGTCGGCTATATGATGGCCATCTTAGTACCCTTCAGCATCGCCTATTGCTATCAGGAAAAGGGTCATATCGTCGTCGATCTGTTCATGGAGCGATTTCGAACAAAGACAAGGAATATAGTTGATATCGTTACAATTTCAATTACTCTCGTTTTTACTCTGGTTATCGCCTGGCAGAACCTAATCCATTTTCTCGACGTCAAAGAAAGCGGCCTGACGTCCGCTGTTTTATCGATCCCTGAATATCCTTTTATCTTGCCGACTGCCGTGGCCTTTGCGACAGCGTCTCTGATCCTCTTCGTGCGGCTGCTTGAATCGATCTCGGAGACGTTTGGCACATGAGTCCACTCCTCGCAGGTATTATCGGAATTTTTGTTCTCATCCTGCTTATCGCCTCCCGCATGCAGATCGGCATAAGCATGGCCCTGGTCGGATTTCTGGGATTTGCCTATATCGTCGGTATAGATCCAGCTTTAGGGCTGCTGAAAACAGTTCCCTTCAGCACTCTGTCGAGTCAGAATCTCAGCGTTATCCCGCTCTTTATCCTGATGGGAGCCTTCGCCTTCACCGCCAACATCAGCGAAGACCTCTATCGGGCAGTGCATAAATGGCTGGGGCATTTCCGCGGTGGTCTGGCCATGGCTACGGTTGCCGCCTGCGCCTGTTTTGCCGCCATCAGCGGCTCAAGCCTGGCGACTGCGGCGACCCTGGGCAAAGTGGCCATGCCGGAAATGAAAAAGTACAAATACGACATGGCCCTGGCCACCGGCTCCGTCGCCGCCGGCGGCAGTATCGGCATATTGATCCCGCCCAGCGTCATTCTGATTATTTACGGAATCATTACCGAGCAGTCCATCGGCAAGCTCTTTCTCGCCGGCTTCATCCCCGGTCTGCTCGAGGCGGTCTTCTACATCATCACCATAATGATCCTCACCAGGATCAACCCCGCCCTGGGACCGCGCGGTCCCCGGGCAACAATGAAGGAGCGGGTCGGCTCTCTTCTGAGCGTCTGGGAAGTTGTCGTTCTCTTTGTGGTGGTGATCGGAGGCATCTATCTGGGGGTTTTCACGCCGACCGAAGCGGCCGGCGTCGGAGCCTTCGGCACTTTCTGTTTCGCCATTCTCCGTAAAAAACTGACCTGGTCAACCTTCGGATCCAGCTTATTGCAGACCTGCCAGACCACCGGGATGCTCTTCATGGTTGTCCTGGGAGCGATGATCCTCGGCTACTTTTTCTCGGTCAGCAGGCTGCCGTTCGAGCTCGCCTCCTGGGTCGGAGGTCTGGAGGTAAACCGCTATGCAGTCCTGATCCTGGTTCTCGTGGCCGTCGGTATTCTCGGCTGCCTGATGGACTCAATGGCGATCGTACTGCTTACCGTGCCGGTCTTCTACCCGTTGATCCAAAACCTCGGGTTCGATCCGATCTGGTTCGGCATTCTCGTCGTTCGGGTCACTGAAATGGGCCTGATTACCCCCCCAGTGGGACTCAATGTCTATATTATTCATGGAATTACCGGCGAGCCGATGGGCACCATCTTCAAAGGGGTGGTCCCTTTCATCATTGCCGACATTCTGGAAATAATGCTGCTCATCGCCATTCCGGAGCTGACCCTTTTCCTGCCTGGGCTTATGGCCGGTTAACCCGCATATCTGCTGTATAGCAGGCTGTATCGATTAAATATATGGGTTAAAATTCAAGAGCTTAGGACTACTCAGCTATTTTGCAGGAAATATCAGGGGGAACAGGTTATCCCTGGAATTTTTATGGTGTTCCCGGACCCGGGCTTTGGCCAGTTCGACATCTTTGAGGCAGATCGCCTCAAAAAGCCTGTCATGCTCGCGCCGTATTTCTTCGATCCTGCTCATCACCAGGTCTTCGATCCGGAACCTCAGGAAGATTTTCCGACACAGATCCTTGTAGCGCTGCGCCAGCAGGTCGTTGCCGGTCATCTCCATGATGGCCAGGTGGAATTCGGTGTCGAGGATGAACATCTTTCGGGTGACGCGGCTGGAGGTCAAATTCTCGTAGGCCAGTTTGGCGCTCTCGACCTTCTGCAGTTTTTTATCGGTCATCATACGTATAGCCAGGCCGATAAACCCGACCTCCAGCACCTCCCGGACCTGGTAGAGTTCTTCGGCTTCCTTTTTGTTCAGCTTGTGCACCGAATACCCCTGATTCGGTACGAAATCGAGATATCCCTCCTGGGCCAGGATGGACAGGGCATTGTTGACCGGCGTGCGGCTCACCTGCAGCCGTGTGGCCAGATCGACGAAGACCAGGCGCTGGCCAGGAACAAGCTCGTAATCGAGCATCAAGTCTATTATTTTATGGTAGACCTTGAGCGTCAGATTCTTGTTTTTCTTCACATCCCCAACCTGCTGCGACGCTTGATTCCCGCGGACACTTACTCGAAACTGTTCATGGTCATCACCGGCATGACGCCGAATTGCTGGGACAACCCCATATAATCGTTGTAGGCCCACTCTTCGACGATCTTGCCCTTTTCCCAGGTCGATACGGTGCAGCCTTTCATGGCCACGTCCCTGCCGGTCGGCGGCGCCTGAATCGTCGGCGTTTTGCCGGTATGCTTGCCGGTGAGTATGACCCGGGTAACCGTCTTGTCGCCGTCCCTGAGAATCTCTTCTATCTCCATTTTCAAGTTGGAGTATGCGCTGCGGACGTCGGCAATGAATGTCTTATAGCCGGCCACCCCCTCGACCTTTTTCATCGGCGGCTGATAGCGCCGGTAGCCGGGGGCGATCAGTTCATCGAGCACTTCGAGGTTACCGTTGTTGTAGGCTTCTTCAATTAACCGCTGCATGGTTTTCTTCAGATCTTCTGACATGGCCCATCCTCCCTGGTTCACAAAAGACTGCTGGCTTCGAAGAACTCTATAGACTCATTGTACATGCAATCATGCCAATGTTTCTCATAGTAAACAAATCTTGAATTAAAGCAACACCGATGCAGGTGCCGCATCGGTCAATTTGTCTCTGGAGATGGAATTTCCTTGACAGCAACTTTTTGGCGCGCAATATTGCATGTAATTATCCTGGATCCCGGCAGCCGTCGTCTTCTTTCGCGCCTTTCATCGGCCGTGCGCGAAACAGGTAGGGGACAGGGCGGGTCCTGAGTGGAAATATCTGGAAAAATCGAGAAAAACAAGATAGCTTCACCATTGAGATAATAGTCTGAAACCGCTTCTAAACTGTGCGGTTGCAATCTGGTCTTTAGCTGTTCGGGTGCGATACCGGGCATACATCAATGCGTTATCAATCAAGGAGGGATCATCCGATGATGAAAAAATCCATTCTGGCAGTCGTGTCTGTCGCTGTAACAGCTGTTTTTCTCTCAGGATTCGCATCCGTCGTCAGAGCCGACACGGTGGAGCTGACCTACGCCAATTTCTTTCCGCCATTCCACATTCAGTCACAGCTTGCTGAGTCATGGTGTCAGGAAGTTGAGAAGCGAACCAACGGCGCGGTAAAGATCAATTACTACCCGGGCGGCACCCTGGTCAAGGCACCGCAGATCTACGACGGCGTCGAGCAGGGTATCGCCGATATCGGTATGTCGGTTCTGGCCTACTCCAAAGGCAGGTTTCCGGTTCTCGGCGCAATGGATCTGCCGATCGGCTATCCTAACGGCGTGGTCGCCACCAAAATCGCCAACAGTGTACTGGAGAAATTCACCCCCGAGGAGTTCGATACCACCCAGATCATGTTTCTGCACGCCCATGGCCCGGGCCTGATCCACACCAGGGATAAAGAGGTTAATAATCTGGCCGATCTGGAAGGTCTCAAAATTCGGGCCACCGGCATGAGCGCCAAACTCGCCGATGCTCTTGGCGCCACGCCGGTCAGTATGGGCATGCCCGATGCCTACCAGAGTCTGCAGAAAGGCGTGGTCGACGGCTGTGCCCATCCGCTGGAGGCCAACAAAGGCTGGAAACTGGCAGAGGTACTCGAATATGTGGTAGACGAAGACTCAGTCGCTTATACCACCACCTTCTTTGTAGCCATGAACAAGGCAAAATGGGATTCACTGACACCTGAAATCCAGAAGACCATCTCTGAGATCAACATGGAATGGTCGGTAAAGCATGGTGAGGCCTGGGATTCCAGCGACGCCGAAGGTCGCGCGTTCTTTACCGAGAAAGGCGGCACATTTGTCACGCTCGACGACGCCGAGAAGGAAAAATGGCAGGCAGCCGTTAAACCGGCCATCGATGCCTACTCTGCCGATCTTGACGAGAAAGGAATCAACGGCCAGGAAGTTATCGGCTACATCCAGTCAATGCTGAAGTAATCACGCCCTAACCCGGCGCGATGATACTGAAATCGATCGGGCAGGACAGCGGTTCTGTCCGATCGGCTTATTCATCTTTCATTGAATACTTAGCCGGTTAGAAAACCCGATTACCTCATGCACCCTTTCTGGACTCTTTTAGACAAAACACAACGATTCATGAAGGGTGTTTCTTCAGCGTGTCTGATGGGCATGGCGCTGATGACCTGCGCCGACGTCATCCTCCGGGCGACAATCAACAAGCCGATATTCGGCTCCGAAGAAATCGTTTCCATATTCGCCGTGCTGGCCATTGGCTTTGCCCTTCCCTACGCCCACAAAAAAGATTCCCACGTGGGCGTGGAGATAGTCGTCCGGCTGCTCTCCAAGCGAACCCAGGAAATCATCAGACTGATCACCAATGCGTTCTCTTTCCTGCTCTTCCTGCTGCTGGCCTGGCAGATGTTCATCTATGCGCGGGTGATGCAGGGATCCGGTGAGTTATCTATGAACCTTGAGCTGCCGACCTATTGCTTCGTGTACGCCCTGTCCTTCTGTCTGTTTGTTGTCTCCCTCCATATCCTGCAGGACATGCTCCTTTATTTTAACGGAGACCGTTCATAGAGATGAGTCCCTCGACTGTCGGCATTATCGGCATCCTGCTGATGCTCGTCATCTTCGTAACCAGAATGCCGGTGGCCTATGTGATGACCCTGGTCGGCGTCGGTGGATTCAGTTATCTGATCTCGATGAACGCCGGTCTCAATCTTCTGCCCAGGGTCTTTTACGACACCTTTTCATCCTATGAACTGACCACCATCCCCCTTTTTGTCCTGATGGGGCAACTGGCCTTTAACAGCGGCATCAGCAGAAGACTGTACAACACGACCTACACGTTTCTGGGCAACACCAGGGGTGGTCTGGCGATGGCCACCGTCTCCGCCTGCACCGCTTTCGGGGCGGTCTGCGGCTCCAGCCCTGCCACCGCGGCAACCATGGCCACCGTCGGCATACCGGAAATGAAACGGTTCAATTACTCCAATGAACTGGCTGCCGGGTCAGTGGCTTCAGGCGGTGGGCTGGGTATGATCATGCCGCCCAGCGTGGTGCTCATCGTCTACGGGATTCTGACCGAACAGTCTATCGGCGCTCTCTTTGTTTCGGGAATTCTGCCGGCCTTTCTGATGACCATCCTGTTTATCATTTCGATCTACATCACCTGCAGGTTGAATCCCGAGAAAGGACCGAAGGGCGAACCCTTTACCTGGGGACAGAAAATCAGATCCCTGGCCGGACTGATCGATACCGTGCTTATTTTTGTGGTGGTTATGGCTGGTCTGTTTGCCGGTTTCTTCACCCCCACCGAGTCGGCGGCCATAGGTGTGCTGGCCGTCCTGCTGGTCTCGATCCTGCGCCGGCAGCTGAGCTGGAAGTCCTTCATCAAATCGCTGCATGAGACACTGCAGACCTCCTGCATGATACTTTTCCTGATTGCAGGAGCGATGGTGTTTGGGAAATTTCTGGCTGTCACCAGGATTCCCTTTGACCTGGCGACCTGGATCAGCGGCTTCGATCTACCTCCCTTCCTGATCATCTCGATTATCATCCTGATCTACTTTCTGGGCGGCTGTTTCATGGATTCCCTCGGCCTGATCATGCTGACCATTCCGATATTCTTCCCCATTATCACCAACCTCGGCTATGACCCGATATGGTTCGGCGTAATCATTGTGCTGGTCACCGAGATGGGGGTCATCACCCCCCCCGTGGGCCTCAATGTCTATGTGGTCTATGGGGTGGCGAAAAACGTTATGGAGGACATAACCCTTGAGTCGATCTTCAAGGGCATCGTCCCATTTCTGCTTGCGGTGGTGGCCGGCATTATCATCCTGATGATTTTCCCGCAGATCGTTCTCTTCCTGCCGCATCTCATGTACTGAGACCGACCTGTGTTTTACCGGTTGCTCCTCTAAAGAAGATTACAGCGAGTAGACGGAGAGCAGCCTCAGGTGATGGTGATTACCTTGCACGGAGCCTCGAGCAGCACGTACTGGGTGTTGGACCCGTAGAAAATCTTGCCCAGCCGGGAACGTTTCTGGATGCTCATGATGATCGTATCGATGTTGTTGGCTTCCGCATACTTCACCAGTTCCTCCCCGGAGGTAAAGGCGGAGACAATAACTTTGGTGGTACAGGGTATGGAGGCGGGAGCAAAGACCTCCTCGACGTAGTCATGAAGTTTTTTTTCGGCTTTTTCCATGACCTCCAGCGGAATTTTGTCTTTTTCAGAAACACAGCTCACCAGGTCAACCGAGGCGCCGAAGGCTTTGGCCTGTTCAAGGGCGATGTCAAGAGCCCGCTTGTGCGCCTCGGTGTTTTTACAATAAAGTAGGATTTTCAATTCCGACACTCCTCTGTGCATTCTTTTCTGAACAAATTACATGCAATGTTCAAGGTAATTACCTTCGAGAGACAGGTCAACAAGACAATACGAAACCGCTCACTTTTTAGCGTGAAATGATTATACTGATCCACTGGTATAGGCACATGCAGCAGCCTGAGCAGTTGAATTCGTTGTTATCCATCGAGCATATGAAATCTGGAGACGTGCATGAAACTGGCAAGCTTTGCCCGCAACGGCGAAGAGCGTATCGGCGCTGCGCTTGGGGAAACAGCGCTTATTGATCTGCAGTCGCACTGGCCGGCAGATCGCCGGGCACCGGGATCGATGATCGAACTCATCGAATTAGGACAGGAGGGACTGCGGCTGGCCTCCGCGGTCCTTGCCCAGGCAAGAGATGCTGAGATCATCGACACAACCGCAGTCGACTGGCTGCCTCCCGTGGTCAGACCCGCCAAAATCTGCGGCATCGCCATGAACAACTCGGCCAGCAATGCCAGAAAAATCGCCGCCCCGGACCACCCGGCCTTTTTTATCAAACCTTCGTCCTGTCTGGCCGCCCACCAGCAGCCGCTGGTGATGCGCACCTACTACGGCAGCATGCACCCGGAACCGGAGCTGGCGGTGATCATCGGCAGAACAACCCGCGACGTTGACGCCGTAGATGCCCTTGCCCACGTCTACGGCTACTCCATTTTCAACGATATTACCGGCAACCACATGAGATCCGAGGATATGTTCCACTATTATGCGCTCTACGGTTCGAAAGACAACCCCGACCAGCTTGAGCGACGCGAACAGCATCTCTCCTATGCCGGCAGGTATAAAGGGGCCGACAATTTCGGGGTATTGGGTCCCTGGCTGGTCACTGCCGATGAAGTCGACAACCCTGACGACCTTGAGGTGAGCTGCTCGGTGGCAGGGGAAGTTGTCGCCGAAGACAGCACCCGTTACTACAATTATAAGGTTGCCGAACTGATCAGCTTCATAAGCCAGTTTCACACCCTGCACCCCGGAGATATCATCTCCTGCGGCACCGCCTTCAAACCTTCGGAAACCAGAAAATCGATCCACCATGCCAATTTTCTGGTGACCGGCGGACCGGTGGAGATAACCATTGAAAAGCTTGGTACCCAGCATAATCCGGTACTCATTGAAAAGAGGGAGATCGGCGCATGGAAATTGACTTGAAGCCGGCGGATCTGCAGGCGGCCCACCAGGCGATTACCGACTTGAACAACGATTTCTGCCACTATCTCGATCACGGCCTGGTCGATGAACTTGTTGATCTGTTCTGCGAAGAGGCGCTGTATACCCATGGTCAGCGAACCAGCAACGGTCGGGAAGAGGTAAGGCGGTTGTTCGAACCTCGCCGGGGAGCGAAAAATCGCACCTCGCGCCATATCCAGTCCGGATTGAGAATCAAAATTGCTGATGCAAGCCGGGCGTCCGGCCGGAGCGTCTGCCTCACCTTCGCTGCCGACGCACCGCCTCCGGTCAGCCCGGCGACCCCCTACCTGGTTGCCGATTTCATCGATGAATACAGGCGCTGCAACGATGGTCGCTGGCGCATAAAAAGACGCCATATCGAAAGGATTTTCGTGGCCGAATCAAATACAGGCCCGGAAG
>JARFQM010000461.1 GCA_029287755.1 Desulfofustis sp.
GCCAACCAGAGGAAATATCGCCAGGATATCATCATCTGAGGGGGTGTCTTCGAAACCGCAGTGCTTGGAGTTGATCATGGTAATGCCGATGTCATCACGCTCGATCTCCAGGCTGTCGACGATGTCGCCGACCGTGCTGCCGTCCGGATACTCTTGCAGTTTTGAGATGAATCTGTTGTCACGGAAATAGGCAAAAAGTTTGACGGTTAGTTTCATCAGATAATTCCACATAAAGTCAATTAGCGCACCGCTGCAATCGTAGTCCAAACGGCAGGGCAGCGGCGCATGCACAGATACAGTTTTCCAGCAGGATGACAATGCCGATATCGCTACCTAATTCAGCGTGCATGTTAATATCCAATCCATACTGCTGAAACAGGATGCCGGATAATCAGCTAGTGCTGATACATAACAGATCCACAATTCCTGAGATTGTACCCTCCCAATTCCTCGATCCTGGTTTTGAACGAGTCGTTGTTCATCAGGTCGAGAGCCGCCTTCATCCGGGCGTCATCGAGAAAAACGGTTGGCACAATCAAATCATAACGCTCCTCGGCAACGGGGACGAAATCAAGGTCCAGGGCCTGGGCGGCCGCCCTTATTCCCATGCCTGCGTCAACACTGCCGCTCAGCACCGACGCGGAAACGTTCATGTGGGTGTATTCCTCATGATTATAGCCGGCGAGCTGGTCTGGTTCAAGATTGGAATCCCGCAGTATCTTGTCGGTGAGAAGCCTGGTGCCGGCACCTTTCTGGCGATTGATGAAGGTTAAGTTGCGGGCGATCAGGTCAGCCAAAGAGGTGATCCTGTGCGGGTTTCCCTTGGGGACGATAAGTCCCTGTTCGCGGTAGCAGAGATTGATCAACTGGAGCGGCGTGTCCGCCAGAAACCGTGTGATGAAGGAGACGTTGTACTCCCCGGTGTTTTCATCGAGCAGGTGGGTCCCCCCAAAGTGTGCCTCGCCCCGCCTGATTGCCATTATCCCACCCATTGAGCCCACATGGGCAGAGGAAAGCCGCAGGGGCGGGGTCATCCGGTGCAGGAAATTGGCCATCAGGTCGAGGATATTGTCGTGACTGCCGATTGCCACCAGCGTGGCTTCGACCTCTTTTCTGCTGCGCAGCATCTCTATCCGCACAGTTTCCCCGGCCCCCACGCCCTCGCTTCCCGAGGGAATGGTCAGCAGACCATCGGCTCGGACCATGGACATCACCGATCCGGCGCCTTTTCCGGAAGGGGTGGCAATCAATTTAGTTCCCACCTGTCCCAGGGTGACCCAGACAAATTGATCAACTCCCATGGCGGAATGCATGGGCCGGGACATGACCGCTTCACAATACTCCTCATCGGGTACCGGTTTTCCGGAGAAACCGTAAATCAGCTCCCGGCCGAAAAGATGCAGGGTGAGCAGGGCGGAAATGGGGTAGCCTGGCAGCCCGACCACCGGCGTGTCGTCAATCAGTCCGAGGATGACCGGTTTTCCGGGTTTGATGGCCACGCCGTGGACCACCAAGGTGCCGGTACTGCCGAGCACCCTGCTGGAAAAATCTTTGGTTCCCGCAGAGGCCCCGGCGTTGGTGACAATGATATCTGAGTTGCGAGCGGCCTCAAGAACGGCTTCTGCGAGGCGATCGGGGTTGTCTGCGACCGGCGGATGAATGGTTACTTTTGCACCCCATTGGCTAAGATAGCCCGACAGTATTCGCGAGTTGAACTCGATAATCTGACCAGGCTTCACCTCGCTGCCCGGTTCGATCAATTCAGAGCCGGTTGGAATCACCGTGACCGCAGGTCGTGCCGCAATATCGATCTGGGTGATTCCGGCGGCCAGCAGAGCTCCCTGATCGATGGGCCTGATGACGTGGCCCTGGGGAATAATCAATTCGGTGGCGACAATGTCCTCCCCCACGGTGCGCACGTGCTGCCAGGGTGTTGCCGGGTTGATCAGCTCGATGTCCTGGTTGTCAAAGGTGTGGACGTCTTCTATCATGACCACCGCATTGTAGGGTTCAGGGATCGCATTACCGGTATTGACCGGTAAATACTGGCTGCTCGACAGCCTGACAGGGGATGCCTCGCTGGCCCTACCCAGATCCTGGAAACGGACGGCGACGCCGTCCATGGCAGAAGCGTTGTAGGAAGGCGATGAGTAACGCGCGTACACGGGCGCGGCGGTGGTCTCGCCGAGCGCCTCGTCGACGGCCGCCTTAACCGCTTTGGGTGAAAAGAAACCACAGGAGTTGAGGGCCTCATGCCACAGTGTGCGGGCCTCGGACAGTGGCGTGTTGGAGAGATATACGGAGCCGGTTTTCATAGGTAAAGATACACCTCTACAAGATCATCGCTGCTTACCCCCTGGCTTTCTTCTTCGATGAGGAAAAACCCGTGGGCTTCAGATAAGGTTGATATGGCACCCGATTTGCCCAGTATGGGCAGGGCCTGGAGTTCGGAGTCCGCAAATCTGAGCTGCACCCGGACCACATCCAGTCTGCCGGCCGCCGAGTTAATATTTCTTTGCAGCCTGGCCTGCACGGAGGGCTGTGCGGTGATGGAGGGAGAGCGCGTACCGGAAATTGCGGCAAGTGCGGGCTTAACAAAGAAATCGAAACAGACCATGGCCGAAACCGGATGACCGGGGAGGCCGAATATCGGCGTCTTGTCGCACAAGCCGATGATTACTGGTTTTCCAGGTTTGAGGGAAACGCCGTGCACAAGAATTCCGGGATTGCCGATCCGCTCGATGGCCTGTTCCCCGAGATCGCGCATGCCCACCGAACTTCCGCCGGAGAAAAGGACCAGGTCGGTCTCCTGGACAGCTTCCTCAACGGTGGCAAAAAATGCGGATTCGTCATCACTGACGATACCGTAGTCCTTGATGAGAGCACCGCAGCGGCGCACCAGAGAACTGAGCACGATACCGTTGATGTCTCTGATTTTGCCTGGGGGCGGCTGCTGTCGATAGTCGATTATTTCGTCGCCGGTGGAGATGATGGCAACGCGGGGCTGGGTGAAAACCTCCACCTCAGATATTCCGAGTCCGGCCAGCAGTCCGAGTTCCTGGGGCCGGAGCAGACGCCCCGCAGCAACGGCCACGGCGCCTCGCCGGATGTCGTCGCCTTTTCTGATCAGATTGGCGCCGCTGCCCACCGGCTTGATGATTTCAACCACTCTGTCGTCAACGGGGACCGTGTGCTCGTGCATTACCACTGCGTCGGCCCCGTCGGGCAGCAGCCCCCCCGTGGGAATTTTAAAACAGCGGCCCCTTTTCACTGTGCCCTCGGGAGCCTCGCCCATGAGGACTTCGCCGTCGATATCGAGATATCCCGGCATCGATTGAGAGGCGCCAAAAGTATCGGCGGCGACCACGGCGAATCCGTCCATGGTTGAACGGTCGGCGGTGGGAAGGTCTTCCGGGGCACTGACCTGGCTGGCGCAGACGCGGTCCAGGCATTGATCCAGCGGCAGCGTTTGTGTCTCGGGCCGCAGGTCTGAAATCTGAGCGAGCAACAGGGTCCGGGCCGCAGCGACTGCGGTGAGCCGGGCCCTGCCCAGCATGTCGAGTGGGGCGGACTGGTCGGTCATGAGGGCTGCGTCATAGTTCTACGCATCGATTCAAGGTGGATTTATATTCTTGTCAGGTTGCCTATTCAAGGTTCATGCTATAG
>JARFQM010000031.1 GCA_029287755.1 Desulfofustis sp.
GTGTTTTACGGTCACATTGTTCAAAGAGGCTGCAGTCTGGATATCCAGGGCATGGTGCTCTAAGACATTCTGCCTTTTTCCGCCCACCATCAGAAGTTCATCGGCCAATCCGGAGACAGCAATATAAAAGGCCACTGGAGCCCCAACACTTCCTGTTGCACCTAAAACTGAAATTTTCACCTTATTTGTTCTCCCCTAGGTCTTTCGCAGACGACTTATGGTCGTCAAAATGCATCCTTGTGAAGCCAACTGAATTCTGCTCTGCCTGGCTTTTCAATTTATACGTTCTCTGGTTTCAGTCCTGCTATATCTGATACCCGACTTCCGCTCCGGTGCTCACTGCATCGGGGATCAATCCAGGCGTGCCGCAGTCTCCTACTGCACATACCTCTTCGATGCGATTTTCCAGCGACTTAAACAATTCCGGATTAGGGACAAGAGGCAAAGCTGGAATAATGGAATCAGCTTTTACCAGTGTTTCCTGACCATTGTTCGACACAATTTTCACTCCTTCGGGCCTTATTTCTGTTATTTCCGAATTCATGTGGAATACCGTCCCCTTTTTTACGAGCCAGTTGAGAAGGCTGTCCTTCGTCTCATCTGGGACGATATCGACTCCCGGCACTTCCTGCGTATCGATGATTGTCACCGCCCGTTTTCGCTTCACCAGAAACTCCGCGAGTTCACAGGCTTGTATTCCACTGCCGATGATCAAGGCTCGTTTACCTACGGGCATCCAGATCCTTGTCAAGCGGTTCAGCTGGTAAGAATCGAAAACCTTGAGCAGTACCTTCAATTGTCGGTGGAGCCTCTCCATTGACAGAACTTTCTTGCTCTGTATCCCCGGAATGTCGGGCACTGCCGGTTTACCCCCCGTGGCGATGATTACCGCATCGGGGCGATAAGAAAGGATTGTTTGGGGGGTAGCAAGCTTACCCTTTTCAACGGTTACACCATATCTGACGAGCTGTCCCTGTAAATACTTGATCAACAGGGGGAGATCTTCTATGGTCGTCCCTTTTACCAGGGCTGCGAGTGACAGCAGCCCGCCAGTTCGACTCTCTTTTTCAAGCAGAGTCACCTGGTGACCCCGTATAGCTGCCACCCTGGCTGCCTCCATCCCGGCAGGTCCGCCGCCTACGACAACTATCTTTTTGGGATGCTCGGCAGGACTGGCAATCAATTCCCGTTCCTTTCCAAGTCTCGAATTGACCCGGCATCTGATCGGCAGATTACGTCTTCGCCGCGACCAGCAATACAAGCAGGCTGAGCAGGGAGCGATTTCATCGAGCCTGCCGCCGGCCACTTTGCGAGGAAGCTCAGGGTCGGCCAGCAGACGCCTGTTCATACCGATGATATCGGCTTCCCCGTTTTCCAGAATGGACTCTCCCATTTCTGGATCCAGTCTGCCAACCGCGATAACAGGGACAGATACGACTTTTTTAAAAGCGGCAGACAAAGGCACAAATGCACCTGCTCCGTTCTTGCCCCAATCAAGTTCAGGCGGCAGAGGATCTATCGGTTCGGGATAGAAAAGCTGTTCAGGGCCCGGGTGGATAAATTCGTAATTTCGGTAGCCGTATCCCCTGACCTGGATTGCGTCGGCGCCCGCTTTTTCGACAATTTGAGCAATCCCGCAGGAATCTTCCAGGGTGACACCCTTGTCTAAGCCATATTCAACGCCGGTGAGTAAGACACTGACCGGGTAGTCTCTGCCGAGCCTGCCCTTGATACCGGTAATTATCTCCACAAGGAACCTGGAGCGGTTCTCCAGGTTCTGGCAGCCATATTCATCCTGTCGCCTGTTCCAGCCCGGTGACAGGAAACTGTTGATCAGGTGAGTGGAAGATGCATTCACCTCGACACCGTCAAAGCCCGCTTTTTTAGCGCGTTCGGCGGCATCAACAAATTTTTCGACCAATATCTCTATTTCCTCTCCGGACACTTCTCTGGGTTCGTCCAAATGTGGGTTGGGAAGTTGATTTTTAGGCAGGGCCGAGGCGGCAATTGGCTGGATACCGGTCCAGCTTTGGGGGTGCCACGGTCCCGAGTGGAATAGTTGTATAAATACTGGTCGGTTATGCTTATGTGCCGCGTCCGTCAGTTGCTGATATCCTGGAATATAGGAATCATTTTCCAAATGCAGCTGGACGGAAGGATGATGCGTGCCGGCAGGGAATTCAACTCCTGTCGATTCAACCGTCACAAGGCCGACCCCTCCTTTTGCCAAGGTTTCATAGAAGCCGATTATTCTATTGCCGACCTTGCCATTTTCACCAATGAAGGAAGTGCCGGCCCCGGTTTTCATTATCCTGTTTGGTAAGGTAACCTGGCCAATGTGAATTGGTGTTAAAATCTTCTCCGCCATAGATAACGAACTCTTCCTTGCCTCAGGGCTTAGTAGTTTTCAGCATAAATTTCTTCATTTTGATCGTCTCTGCATCGTTCAGGATGACCAAGAAGGTTGGGGCCGCTTCTTCTGCATCATGGAGACTTGCTGGTACATTGACAGGGCTCTCTGGTACCGGTTAAATCGCCCGCCCAATCCTGGCGCCATCACGAATGGCGTCGACAATTAAGCCCGGCTCCGCACAACTGCCTATCACAAAGGTTTCAGCAACCAGTCCCTCGAACCGGCTTACTACCGTGTCATTGGCCTGCCAATCCTGGGTGGTGATGATGTTCTGCGCCTTCAGCACATATTTCCGCTGGTCCTTGAG
>JARFQM010000049.1 GCA_029287755.1 Desulfofustis sp.
GTGGAGGGGGGTGTCTGGGAAATTCCATTCCGGGGGGCCTTTCTCTCAGGCAGATATGGATTTAAGCAGGGGAAATCCCATCTTTTCCCTCTGGCTGACATAGGATTCCGCTACGTTTCTGACAATCTTTCTAATCCTTCCTATGTACCTGGTACGTTCCGCCACACTGATGGCCTTTCTGGCATCCAGCAAATTAAACACATGCGAACATTTCAGACAATAATCGTAAGCCGGCAGCACCAGTTCCTTACCAATCAGTTTTTCCGCCTCGGCCTCGTAAGAATTGAAAAAGCCGATCATTTTGTCCACATCGGCCTCTTCAAAGTTGAAGGTTGAAAACTCAACCTCAGCCTGGTGAAAAATTTCTCCATAACTGATCTCATCGTTCCAGGAAATGTCATATACGCTGTCGACTCCCTGCAGATACATGGCGATTCTTTCGAGACCGTAAGTGATTTCAGCGGTGACAGTGTGCAGGTCTATGGAACCGGCCTGCTGAAAATAGGTGAACTGGGTTATTTCCATTCCGTCCAACCAGATTTCCCATCCCAGCCCCCAGGCGCCGAGGGTTGGTGACTCCCAGTCGTCTTCAACGAACCGTATGTCATGCTCCATGAGGTTGAGACCGAATCTCCTTAGACTTTCCAAATATAATTCCTGAACATCGAGGGGCGATGGCTTGATCACTACCTGGTACTGATAGTAGTGCTGCAGCCTATTCGGGTTGTCCCCGTAGCGGCCATCGGTGGGGCGGCGGGACGGCTGGGGGTAGGCAGCCTTCCAGGGTTCAGGCCCCAGTGCTCTAAGCAGGGTCGCCGGGTGGAAGGTCCCGGCGCCAACTTCCATGTCGTATGGCTGCTGTATGATGCAGCCTTGTTCTGCCCAGTAGTTGTCCAGTTCGAATATGATATCCTGGAAATTCATGAATTCTCCTCGACTAAGTCTGCACGGCCCGCTCCGGCCGTTGCCATTGCAGGGTGCGGGATCATCTAATAAATCCTGGTTATAATTGCTATCTTGACTTTTGTCCAGCCGATCTACATTATATTGTGCTGATTAAAATCCACAACACAAACCGCCCAGGTCAGCTTTTCATGCCTCTCACGTCAACAGAGAAACAGATCAAATCGCTGCTCAATGAATCGACCACAATTGCCGTCGTGGGTATGTCTCCAAAGAACCGACGGCCGAGCAATTACGTCGCCAACTATCTCATTGCCCAGGGTTACACGGTGATTCCCGTCAACCCCGGGCACGACAAGATTCTGGGACTTCCCTGTTATCCCGAGCTCAAAGCGATTCCCGTTGCCGTCGATATTGTCGATATCTTTCGTAAATCCAGCGAGGTGGGAGCAATCGTCGGGCAGGCTGTTGGAATGGGTGCCAAAGCAGTCTGGATGCAGCAGGGCATTGTCAGTGAAGTGGCGGCCAAAAGGGCTATGGATGCCGGTCTTTATGTCGTCATGGATCGGTGTATCAAGGTTGAACACTCCCGACTGATTTCATAAAGATTACCCGCGATGGAACCACAAACCATACGCGTCCGCGGTGCGCGGATGCATAATCTGAAGAATATCGATGTAGATCTTCCCAGAAACGCACTGGTCGTATTCACCGGACTCTCCGGTTCGGGAAAGTCGACTCTTGCATTCGACACTCTTTATGCGGAGGGACAACGTCGCTATGTCGAGTCACTCTCAACTTATGCACGGCAGTTTCTCGGACAGATGGATAAGCCCGATGTGGATTCCCTGGAAGGTCTCTCGCCCGCTGTGTCAATCGAACAGAAGACGACCAGTAAAAATCCCCGGTCGACCGTCGGCACGGTGACTGAAATATATGATCACCTGAGATTGCTTTTCGCCCGCTGCGCCCGGCCCTATTGCCCTGAGTGCGGCCAGGAGATTCGCTCTCAATCCATTGAGGATATGGTCACCATCCTGCTCGATGAACCGGAGGGTACCAAAGTCGTTCTGCTTGCCCCGCTGGTGTCTGATCGCAAGGGGCGCCATGAACAGCTCCTGGCCCGGATAAAGAAAGAGGGGTTTGTCAGGGTTCGTGTTGACGGGGATATCCTCCATGCCGATGATGTTCAGGCCTTGGACAAGAACAAGAGACACACCATCGAGATTGTCGTGGACCGTCTTGTCTTGAAACCATCGGTGCGCAGGAGGCTGGCAGACTCTATCAGCACAGCGGTCAAGGTGACCGGTGGCTTTCTGCTGGCCCTTTTCCCCGACCAGGGCCACGAACAATTATTCAGTGAACTAGCCGCCTGCCATACCTGCAACATCTCGATGCCGCACCTTTCCACCCAGCTCTTTTCCTTCAACAACCCTCAGGGTGCCTGTGCTGAATGCGGCGGTCTTGGCGTGAAACAGTTTTTTGATGAGAGTCTGATCATTCCCGATCACAGTCTGTCAGTCATAGACGGCGCCATCGCTCCCTGGGGATGGAGGAACGAGTCGACCTACACTGGCCAGATGCTCGCTGCAGTAGCCACGCACTATGGCTTTAAGCTGGAAACGCCTTTCGCCAGGCTGACCGAAAGACAGAGAAAGCTCATACTCTATGGATCTGCAGGTGAGGAGATAGAGTTCTTTTATCGCAAGGGAAGACGGGTGATGACCGCGGTAAAAGCTTTCGAGGGGGTGATCCCCCAACTTGACCGCAGGTATCACGAAACCCAGTCGGCGATGATAAGAGACGAGCTGGCCCGCTTTATGAATGAACAGATCTGCCCGGCCTGCGGCGGCGCCAGGCTGAAACCGGAAGCGCTTGCAGCCCGGATTGGCGAGCACAATATCCACGAACTCACCACCATGTCGGTCGAAAAGCTGCTTACTGGCCTCCCCTTGCTACCGTTTAGCGAGCGGGAGCGCACCATAGGAGAACCGGTGCTCAAGGAAATCGTGGATCGTCTTTCCTTTCTCGAGGATGTGGGGCTTGGGTATCTCACCCTGGCCAGGAAATCGGGCACCCTCTCAGGCGGTGAGGCTCAGAGGATAAGGCTGGCCTCGCAAATCGGCTCCCGTCTGGCCGGCGTGCTCTACATCCTGGACGAGCCCAGCATCGGACTGCATCAGCGTGACAATCAAAAATTGATTAACACTCTGATGGAACTCAGGGATCTCGGCAATACCGTTATTGTAGTGGAACATGATACCGATACGATTCTGGCAGCCGACCATGTCCTGGATATGGGCGTCGGAGCAGGAGTCCACGGCGGGGATGTGGTGTTCAGCGGCTCTATTCCTGATCTGCTGGATCAGGAACAGTCTGAAACCGGCGCGTACCTGTCAGGGAAAAAAACCATTGCGATACCTGCGAAGCGCAGGAAGGTCAAAAAACGAGGAGGAAAAACGCTCACCATCACGGGCGCGGTGGCCAACAATTTGAAGAACATAAAGGTGAGCTTTCCGCTCGGTGTGATGACCGCCATCACCGGAGTATCCGGCTCGGGCAAGAGCAGTCTGATCATGGAAACGCTTTTCAAGCTTGCCAAGTACGGGAAGTCGACCAAACGCGAAAAAGTAAAGAGAAAAAGTACCACTCTCGACGGGCTTAAGCATATCGACAAGATCATTGATATCGATCAGAGTCCCATCGGCCGGACGCCGCGTTCCAATCCGGCAACTTATACAGGGGTGTTTACGCCGATCCGGGAACTTTTTGCCAGGCTGCCGGAATCGAGGGCTCGCGGGTACAAACCCGGTCGCTTCAGCTTCAACCTGAAAGGCGGTCGCTGTGAGGCCTGCGACGGAGAAGGGGTTCTCCGTATCGCCATGCATTTTCTCCCGGATGTCTATGTGGTCTGTGAAACCTGCAAGGGCAGGAGGTACAACCAGGAAACGCTGGATATCGCCTACAAGGACAAAACCATCCACGACGTCCTCACCATGACCGTTGCTGAAGCGTTGCTCTTTTTCGAGAATATACCTGCCATTAAGAACCGTTTACAGACCCTTTACGATGTTGGCTTATCCTATATCAAACTCGGTCAGTCATCAGTCACCTTGTCGGGTGGTGAGGCGCAGCGGGTGAAGCTGGCCCGTGAGCTTTCGGGCAGGAGCAGCGGCCAAACCCTCTACATTCTCGATGAACCGACCACAGGTCTGCATCCTGCGGATATAAAGCATCTGCTTGCGGTCCTCAACAGGTTGGTGGATCAGGGCAACACCGTGCTGGTGATAGAACATAACCTGGATGTGATCAAGACGGCAGACTGGATCATAGATATCGGTCCCGAAGGCGGTGACCGGGGGGGGGAAATAATCGCCGCCGGTGCGCCCGAGCGCATAGGGGAAGTACCAGCTTCTTATACAGGTATGTATCTCAAACAACTCCTTGATGAAAATTCCTCTAAAACTTAAAAAACTTGCATGAGATCAAGTGATGCAGTTTAATGCCGACCATCTTTGAACCTTCTAAAAAAAAATCACAAGGAGTGCGGAAATGGCTGAAAATACAAGTGCGGATGCGCAGGATTCAAAGGAAACTCCGATTCTGCGCATGCAGAAAATGTATATCAAGGATTTTTCTTTTGAAAATCCCAACTCCCCTGAAATTTTCAGGGCGAGTCAGAGCTCTGAACCCAATGTGGAGTTGAACCTGCAGCTCAACAATAAAAAAGTTGGAGATGATCACTGGGAAGTTGCCCTGGAAATCAACGCCAAGGTTGTCACCAAAGAGGAGAACCCGCGGGTGCTGTTCATTCTGGAGATAGAGCACGCCGCGGTGTTTTTGCTCAAGCACATTCCAGATCAGCACATGCCCATGGTGCTCGGGGTTGAATGTCCGACTCTGCTTTTTCCTTTTACCCGACAGATCATCAGCCAGATATCGGTCGATGGCGGATTCATGCCGTTTCTCATGGAGCCGGTAAACTTTATGGCGCTGTTCCAGAATGCACAGAAGAACAAGGAGAAATCGAACTGATCTGATCCGAGAAAGAAATCCAATAGAAAAGGCCGTTTATCCAGGTGGATAAACGGCCTTTTTTTTGGCAGGAAAGGAGCTTAGAGTCCGTAAGTCACAAAATTATCGATCAGTGTGCTGACCCCTTTTTCAATCGCACTGTTGAACAGCGCATCATACTGCTGGTCAGCATAGACGGACTCAGGCGATACCGCAACCCGAATTCTGTTTGTCCAGACCAGATTACCGGTGGCCGCTTCCTGGACCCAGATGCGCATCTGGACCACCGCCTGGTCTGCTTTGCTGTTGTGGGACATGTCGCCCAGCACAGCGCCGACACCACCCCAGAAGATCGCATTGGAGGTGGCACTGGAGGCACCGAACAGGGTGCTGCTGTCAAATGGCCAGACGGTCTGGTAGCCGATCAGCGCGCCGTAGGCAGCACCAGCGCCCATCTGACCGTAGCGGTCATATTCATCCGATCCGGCGACACCCACCGCGATACGCGAGGTGCCCTGGAGCAGGAACGGCAGGAAACCTTTCTTCCAGGGTTCCCAGGTGGGATCCTGGCGGGTCTTGTACTCGAGAATCCGGCCGCGGACAATGTAATCGGCGTTGAAGCGACGACCTAATCGGGCGATTGTCGTTTCATCCAGGCCATGGGTACCCGGGGCGGATATGGCCCTGTTGCTGCCTTCAATCTCCGCTTCCTGGATATAGTTGCGCAGGATGCCTTTCATCTTGCTCGACCACTCCCCGCTCAATTCATTGCGCAGGGACTTCGAGTGAGTCTCCTCATAGGCGACCAGGCTGATCAGATTCTGCTCGACCATATAGCGAAAGACATCTTCCTGGATCGAGGTGCTGAATCCATTGGCCACCAGACTGTCGGTTACCGACTCCGATATCTGCAGGCTTCTGCGATAGGAAGAAGTGATACTGTCGCCACCGCTGTAATCTGCAAATGGTAAAATGACCACAGATTTTCCATTCCCTGGTGCATTCTGGCCAGCTCCCTCGGGAACTTTGAGTGTTTCCACCACGGTCTGGCCGCAACCGGCCATAACCAACGCCAAAATTCCGATGATCAGATATTTCAGCCTGTTCATAATAGTCTCCCTGCCAAATGATGAAATATTATTCTTCCAATTGCTATTGAGTTAAATAATTGTCGGTCTCAATAGGATAATCAACTCACGCTTTATTTTCGTTTTTTCTTCGTAGCCAAACAGGTAGCGGACAAGCGGGATTTTACCGACGACCGGAGCAAAGCTGCCCTCGGTAGAGTCGACCTCTGAAATCAATCCGCCAATTACCAGCATTTCATTGTCCTTGACCCGAACGGTGGTGCTCATCTCACGCACATTGACTCGCGGCAGGCCGATCTGCTGGCCTTCCAGACCGATGTCCCGGTACTCGATCGGTTCTTCGAGTTGCGAGGTGATCGGCACGAGATTCATAATAACTTCATTATCGTTGAGAATGTTGGCGGTCAAGGCCATGCTGATGCCCGACAATACCCTCTCGGTTTCCACCGTGTAGGTCAACAGGGTCTGCACGCCGCCGGTATCCCGGTCGACTTCGATGCTGGAAATATAGGTGACATTCTCACCCACAGAGATGAGTGCCGGCTGGCCATTCATCACGCTGAGCTTCGGGTTTGAGAGGACCTGCGCGTCTCCCTGCTCCTTTATTGCATTGAGCAGTACATTGAAACTAGCCGGTTGAAGGGAAATTTTGGATATAAACCGGGTGGGATCATAGATATTGCCGTGGTTGGTCCCATCGTCAAAGGACCCGTTGTTGGAAAAGACATACGGCCACACCTGGCCACCCCCGCCGTCGCCGCGGGTGGGGTCGCCAAAGGTCACCAGTCCTTGAACGTTGAAATCTTTGAGCACCTGATCCCAGTTTAGAC
Source organism: Desulfofustis sp. (assembly GCA_029287755.1). Next base: position 6,836 of record JARFQM010000049.1, read on the forward strand.
CGATGGTGGAGTTGTCCTGCAGTCGCACTTCTATGATCTTTGCTTCAATCGAAATCTGTTTATAGAGTTCTCCTGCTAGACTATCAAAGTATTTCTGGAGTTCATCGAGGAGCGGTCGTGGAGCAACCACGGTGACGATACCCACGGGTTTGTCAATAAAATACTGAACTCCCCCCCTGGACACCCTGCGGGTGGCCTGCGGCGTTGCTTCCTCGGCTGCGGAATCAGCGGCAGCAACCGGTTCAGGCGTCACTGCCACCGTACCCCAGGTGTCAATGATCTTATCCATATTGGCCTGGATACTCTCCCAGATATCGAAGGTGTTTTCGGTGCTTTTTACAACTATGGTTCCATCTACGTTGGTGGATAGGTCAGAACCACCCAACACATTCCCCCCCACACCGGTCGCGTAGCTCTGCCTGATGAACGGCCTGGCGATACGGAACTGCCTTGTTTCTTTGAAATTTACGACAATGGTGTTGCCCTGAATTTCATGGAAGTAGTCAACCTGCCGGAGCAAATTATCGACCGCTTCATAAAAATCATCGTTGGCGTTGATGTCCACATCGACGAGCACGTTCTGGTCAACATCACTGGCCCAGGAGACATTCATCTTTTTCAGGGCCGCCAGTCGTTTGAGGATATCCCAAAGCGGTTGCGGACCACGGGTCGACTTGATTGTCGCCCCGACCTTGAGCGAGGTCTCCTCGTCCTTCAGTATCTTCTCGTCATCATCCTCCGAATCCACCATATACGAAGGAGTCTGATACATGATCGGTAACGACTCCGGAGGCTTCTCTATCGGGTTTTTCGCTTTAGCGGTTTCCTGATCCGGAACGACAGGCTCTTCAACAACCGCTTGCTGTTGCGTGGAGCATGACGCCGCGAAGAAAAGGAGCGCCAAAATGGCCAGATAGTGCATGTGTCTCTTGGTTGCCTTCATCTTTCAGAACCTCGTCGACAGTTATCAATAAGAATTCGCCTGTGTATTTACAGCTATCGGTTAATTTCCAGATGTAACTCTACTTTCAACATATGCGCGCAAATCCGGCCGCATCTGAAGACCTGAGGCCAGAAGCGATCGATACTGCGCTTTAGCTTTGGCGCGATCTCCCAATTTATCGTAGATCCGCGCCTTGCTTACCAGGGTCTGAACGCTGTCACCGTAGTAGTCGCCATAAGTGTCCAGCAGTTTCAGTGCTTGTTCGAGTCGATTGTTATTCTCTGTAAAGGCAGCATAGCTGATCAAAGCTTCCTTCTTGGGCGGGTCATCGGTAATACTTTGCGCAAAGCACTCGAGAGCTTCGGCAGTATTTTCCATATTCGCGGAGCTGATTGCGCAATAGAGTGCCGCGCGGGTATCAGCTGGATCTATAGCCAAAGATTTCTGAGCGAAGTAGGAAGCCTTGGTATTGATGTTCATTC
>JARFQM010000009.1 GCA_029287755.1 Desulfofustis sp.
TTTTAGAGTGTCAGGTGGAAGCAATGCCAGAGAAAATTTTCAATATGTAAAATGAGAGGAGTACCTTGAAAAAGTGTCTTTTCACTCATTCTCTACGTTGCGAGACAAAATTTTGTCCTCGCAGCATTAACTATATGCCTGTGGTAAAATTTCTCGCACGCCTCGATCTCGAAACAAAATCTCACGTTTCCTGATGGAAACTAGTCAGCATCCTGGGCCCTGGCAAGACCAAAGAGGCTCGGTCTGATTTGTGCCAGAGTTACAGCCTTTTCCTGGATCTTGTCGATCTTTTCCTTGGATAATTTATAGGCAATGTAATACTTGTAGATGTTGCTCACATAGTGGACCGTCTCCCGACCGATTTTTTCTGCTGCGATCACTTCCACATTGTTGAACCATACGTTAGGATCGAGCCCTCGTTTTTGCGCTTCATTCCTTAAGTTCAGTACTTTCTTTGGTCCAGCGTTGTAGGCTGCGAAGGTTAATAAATTTTTGTTCAAATTATCGATTTCAGCTGCGTTAAAATATCTGTCCTGAATGAAGCGCAAATATCTATGGCCGGCATGGACATTATCCTCGAGATTTTCAATATTGGGGATACCAACATTTTTGTCCGCGGCCGTTTCCGGAAGAAGCTGCATAATTCCAACGGCACCGCAGGGACTGCGCTTGGTTTGGTCCAATTGAGATTCCTGAAAGGCGACAGCCTTGGTCATTAAATAATCAAATTCGTACCGATCAGCATATTTCTTTAATAATTCCATAACTGACTGATAGCGCTTGACTGCTTCGGGTGAAAGCTTATTTCTGACCCATTTGTTCTCTTGTAAATATTTTTTGAATATAAGGTTTCCAACCTTCGTTCCCTTTTTGGTGGTGCCAAGAAAGCTATTTACCACTTCAGCAAGCTGTGGGCTATTTTTCCGGAAAGCCCAGCCAATATCTCCACCTGCATTAACAGCGACATCCGGGTAAACCTTGAGATCCTTGAATATTTGACTCCAGAAGTTTGCTATATGATCATTCACGAAAGTTATTTGAATCAGATCCTTATTTATCATATGCAGAAGATCAGAATCCTCAAAATGCTCATCTGCGTCAATGATCCTCATCGGCTTCAACCCTTTCTTCTGGAAAATCTTGTTGAGTTTAAGCGCATGTTGATAATAACTGGATGACCTGCGCAGATGAACGCGCCGGCCAGATAAGTCGTCAATGGAATTTAGCGGGGGGACTTTCGAACTGGTTATGACGATCTCTTTGACATCCGTGAAAAATGGTGTGCTGAAATCAACCTTTTTCAACCTATCTTCAGTAATAGTCAAATTGCCAACCGCTATATCTCCTTTCCCTTCAAGTAACGCAGGTATAAGTTGATCACGATACACAGGCAGGAAAATCACATCAACCTGGAGGGTTTGGTCTTTATTTCCCCTGTTAATGAAAACCTTGAAAGCCTCGAGCAGTTCTGCACTGTCCCCTCGCTAATGACCCTGATCGATGAAGAAGCCAATTTGGTGGGAAACCACGAGAGCACGCACGAGGCGTCGTTCTGACATTTCTTCAAAGTCACCGTGCCATTTTTCATCAAGAGACAGGTGCCCGAACTCTTCTTTGTTTTTCTGCGCGCCTACAGCCTCCGGACTGAAGACACAGAGCACGCTGAATAAACATGCAATAAACGGATACCACAGTAATCGGGCTTTAGCGCTGAACCTCGCATTAAGAGCAGTCATTCTGTTGCTCCATGGTTGCTGTCTTAGGGGCACTGCAGGAGGATTTCAGGTATTTAAGCTTCTGACACTACATGGAATTACTACGAAAAACACCATCGGGGGCAAGCGCTTGCATGTCCGCGATTTTTTATGGTGGCCAGTAAACCCAAGACGAAACCTCTTGCTCGTGCACGTTCCAATTTATTCTTCAACTAGACTTCTGAGATGCACTATTTATTGGAACACCGCTTCCAGCAATAAGAGGCTTTTGCCCATCATTGAAAATTCAGCGTACCATGGGCAGGTGTATCTGCAGCCTCCGCAAAGCGGGGAAAAGCAAGCTCATTTGGCACAATTTGAATTGAGTGGAGTAGTGGAATTGCAAAATTGATACCATTTCACGGAGTGAAATAAAATGTTATTGCGTATCAGTATCATACGAATCTTGGTTGGGTGAAATTCATATTATTGAATTGTGAGGCAATTGCAGATTATTTGACAAAAAGAACAGAATAACAGACTTTTAAAATTTCAATCTGTTTGTTTTTCCCGATTTTTGATCTGAGTTTCAGAGCTGAAAGGAGCGCTAAGTTTTTGAATATCAAGAAAATAAATATGGGGCATGTCACCTATCTGTCAGCGGAGCACCACGTTAGTATGATTATTCCGGTTTTTCTTTCGTTTTTTTGATCTGCAAAAATCTTTGCGGTAATGTGCCGGGCACATCTGCGATCTGCTCAAAACCCGCACAGTTCCAGCCCCTCTATTTTACTATCACGCGATTGCACTTAAAAGACGGCGATCTCAGCGGTGATATGCCTCGGGGTGCCGTTTTTTTCGTGAGGCCTTCAAGGTCACGGCTACTATCGCTGCTGAACCAGGCAATAAATTAACAGGAACAATTCATAAGGCCCGGATCTGGACAGCCGCATGTCGATGAAGCCTTTACGGGGTCTGATAACTGTCGATGAGTTTCAGCTTGATGAACCGATCGTTTCCCGAGAGAATCGTGAATTGGTGCCCCCCGAAGACAATCGGTTCCCTGACCTCTTTTTTGGGAACCAGCAGTGGAAAGGGTTGTTGCCGGTCAAAATCGAGCAGGTAGAGATTGAGGAGGAAGTTCTTTTCCTGAATACCCTTGAATTCGACGCTGATCTTGTTGAGTTCCAGTTTCTCATCCCTTGATAAAATGAACTGGTCGGTGATTTGACTCGATTGTGTGGGCTGCGCTGCCCGCTCATTGTTTTTTCGCCATTGCTGATAGCGGGATTTATAGAAGTCGGTCGACGTGTAATAGACCAGGCCGAAGGGAATCATCACCAGGGTGAGGATGAGAAAGAGAGAGGCGAAAGTTCTTCTGCCACCGGTTGAAGAAGACATCGGCTGCCTGTGCTGAACTGGAGAAAAGGCCGGTAAAGTTCCGCGGCAATGCCTCTAAAAGATAATTAGTTGAATCAGGATTGCCATATTTTAAACGACACTCTGAATGGCCAGAGCCAGGGGAAATTGCCTTTTCCTCTGTGTATAAAGGAGTTGCCGCTCGTGAACAGCAATTCCTGCCTGAATGGTCCTTATGAAATTACCAAGGAGAGGCCGTGCAGAGGCAGAAGATGTTGCCTTTTGGGCGCCTTTAAAAGAATTCCCTTATCAGAGATATGATGAGAAAAATGGTAATACCCGCACCGATAACCAGGTTTGTTCTCTGATCTGAGTGCTTAATTTCCAGCATCAACTGCTTAATCACACCATCCTTATCGGAAACCGGTTCTCCGCACTCCACGCACCTGTCATAGTGGGTGTCTGAAGCCTTTTTGTAAAATACCTTTTCGGTTTCGACGGCATTCCCACAATGTATGCACGTTTTCTCACTCATGTATGATAACCTCTTTGCTGGTGCCACTCTATTACGTGTTTCGGTTGTACTCGCTCTGACGTATTCCAGATAGCAGGATCATCATTGTATATCAGATTGCACCATTTTTATATACTGGAAAAACTGGCGATTTTTGATACCCCGTGCGGGAGGTGTTTAGCACCGGGCCCACGTGAAAAGGTGCCCGGCCCCCTTATTGACGGGCAGGCAGCCCCAGACTGAGGATCGCCGCCAGAGCATAACAGGCTGCCGCCGTCCAGCCGACAGCCCCGAACCCCCAGTGCATTGCCAGCAGCGGCGCCAGCAGGGTGGCCACTACCGAGGTAAACCCGTTTACGCTCCAGGCCCATGGTATCAATTTGGCGTGCGCCCGGCCAAGGCGTTTCAGGCCGAGTGGAAACATCATTCCCATCAGCAGGGCGAGCGGACTGGTAATCAGCATCACGATTGTCAGGCGGAGGAATAGAACCAGCCCTTCGGTGATGGAAAGCAAGGTGTCGAGCTGCATCAGATAGACGATGGCGAGTGCAGCAACGGCGAAGCCGATAAGGCAATGACTGGAGGCCAGCGGCTCACTAATGCTTGAACTGGCTATACTGCCCAGCCCCCCAAAAAAAAGGAATCCGGAAAGAACCGCAGCCGCGGCGTAGACGGGGTGGCCCAAATATATTTCCAGGCGCTGCAGCAGGCCCATCTCAAGGAACATGAACCCAAAACCGATGGCGGAGAAAAAGGTGATGACCAGCAACTGCTCGGTTTTTCCCCCTGGAATACCAAGCACAGGTATCATCGGTACGATTATCAAGGTAAAGGCAAGAATCAACGCCTGAACAGCGGCGGCAACAAGCAGCAGTTTGCCGATCTCCGCATAGGAACGGCTGCGCCTGCCCAATTGCGTGGCAAGAGTACCCATATCGAGGCGACTGAAATGATGGAAAAAAGGCCTGTCGTCGACTGGGCTTGTCAGGTCATAAATATATCGCGAAACAAAACTGCTTTTCTGCGAGCCCATGAGATTCAGGGCGGCCAGATAGTATTGCGGCTCATCCAGGCTATGATAGCGGTTTACCTCGGAAGGCTGCAGATCCGGCAGCCAGACCAGATCGAATCCTCTGGTCCGGCAAAAAGACCGGATCTTACTGGTCTGCAGGCTGGTTATCTCTGACTTGGCTGCCACCAGCGTTACCGAAGCCCAGCTGCGAATAATGGCGACATGGTTCCGGGGATCACGGCCCCGGCTTCTCAGTAGTTCGACAAGCATATTGAGGAGCCGCAGACTTTCGCGCGGCGGCACGTGAGCCTGGGTGGTAACACTCAGGACCCCGGTTTCCTCCAGACGGTCAAAGCATGTTTTAAAGGTATCAAGGCTAAGAAGCGGGGAAGTGGTTGCCGCCTTCAATCCCCCAAGGTCTGAGCCAACCACAGGCAGATCTATAAGGGAGTACCTATGCTCGTGGTTGTAGAGAAAACCTCTGAGCGTCGCAGTGAAGAGTGACACTTCCGGCCGTTTGTAAAGGTGGCCGAGATGGGAAGCCAGGTCGACGGTTTTAAGCCTGGACAGAGAACTGTTGTCGGCCAGGGCGGTGATAAGATCAGCTCCGTGGTAGAGCGCCAGACTTATCTGGGCGGTGCCGGCTTCGGGGCCGATCAGTACCCGGGATGGTTCAGCCTGCAGCTGGTAGGCGAGCGCCATGGTGGTGTTGTCCAGAAAAGCGAAACCTTCGTTCCCGGTGCTATGGTAGAGACTACCGATAATTTGGCCATCGAGGGTAACCAGGAGTTGGTCGGGCAGCGGCTCGGTGTTGTTTAATGACAGGCCTGGACCACCATGAAAGGCCGGGGCCTGCACAATATTTACGAGACCCTGGGGGCCGGATCGGCTGGCGACAATTTCACTTCCGGGCATGGCCATCAATTGGGGAAGATCCTTGTCGGCCGATATTTCTGTCGACCGGGGCAGCTGCCAGATCATTAACGCCAGCAGGAGGCCTGCGCAGAATCCGCCTGCCGTTCTCATTGTGCCTCTGGCACATGAGAGTGCCGCGGCAAAGACCAGAACGGCACAGCCGAGCATGATCGGGCGCGGCGAAAATATAAAAAGAGCAGGCAGAATCACGACTCCGCCTATTCCAGAACCAATAAAACTGGCACCGTAATGCCCCGGCACTTTCCCAGGCTTATCCTGAAGAGCCAAGCCTATGTATGTTCCACAGAAGATGAACGGCAGGGCGAACACTATTTCAAGTATTCCTAGTTTCCAAAACTGAGCCGGCTGCCACGCCATCTGCAGGAGGTCGGCATTAATTACACCGCCAAGCAGCAGGGAAAAAGGGATGCTTAGCGCCAGACCAAACAGGGCGATGGAGCCGAGCACTTGGTTGGTGATCCGGGAGAACCGCTGCACCAGGACCAATAGTGTTCCACTGGCGCCAAAGCCGAGCAGGGCAATGCTGATTACCAGCCAGGCCAGATGTTCCCAGAAGCGCAGGGCCAATTCGCGCAACAGAGCTATTTCGAGGATGATGGCGACCAGGGAAACCAAAAACACAGTCACCCTGACGCGCAACAGCCCGACTGACTTCATCGGTTATTTCCTGACCAGAGGAACGAAGCGCACCGCCATCAGATTTCTGCTGGAAATCGATCCATCCTCCTGTTTGGTTACCAGGATCAAATATTGGGTGCCGAATCGCTTGCCGACCGGAATCAGCATTCTGCCGCCGACGGCAAGCTGCTCAACCAATGGCGGCGGTATTTCACCGGCGGCACAGGTGACAATGATACCGTCAAAAGGTGCGGCCTCGGGCCAGCCGTAGTAGCCGTCACCGTGACGCAGACGAATATTGTGATAACCGTTTTTTTTAAGGGTATTAGAAGCTCTTTCCTGCAGCGGTTCGATGATTTCGATGCTGTAGACCGTGGGGGTGAGCTCAGCCAGCACCGCCGCCTGGTAGCCTGAACCGGTGCCAATCTCGAGCACCTTTGAGCTGGGGCTGAGCCGCAACTGCCGAGTCATTTCTGCGACGATATATGGTTGGGAGATGGTCTGGCCGTAGCCGATTGGCAGCGGCGTATCCCGGTAGCTGTAACTCCTGTTGTCTTCCGGTACAAACTCATGTCTCGGCACCCGCCCCATGGCCTGCAGCACGTCAGGATCTTGCATGCCATAGCTTCTGATAACAGCCAGCATATGCTGCATCGCGTCGCTCAGCCTGGCACCTGAAAAAT
>JARFQM010000094.1 GCA_029287755.1 Desulfofustis sp.
TTCGCTCCTTTGCGGTTGCAGCTGATGCAGGTCCTGATCGGCTCTCTGGTCATATCACCACTTATTGCTTGCCCTCGCCCGGGTCCGCCTTGTCAGCGGAGACTTCAGGCCCGAGCTCGGCAGTTTCCGTCTCCGCGGCTTCGCTCTCCTCATCGGAGACTTCAGGCTGGAGCTCGTCATCCGGCTTGGAGTCGGGCTGCGCGGCAGACGACTCATCACTTTCAGCCTCAGCTGCGGACGGCTCAGCAGCGCCGGCCTCCACCACAGGCTCCTCTGCTTCGCTCGGCTCAGCTGCTGTCTCTACAGCCCTTGGCCTCGTTCGCTCCAGCGACAAGCCGTGTTCCTCGGCGACCTTGACCGCAGCCTCGATGAGCTGGGCGCCGAAATCATCATCAATTGCCCTGATAATGGTCAGCTCCTCGATATCGGCGGTGGCAAGATCGGCCGCATCTTTAATTTCTTTGCTGAATAACTGATCGGCCAGGCCCTCATCGATTCCCGGCACCTGCAGCAGGGTCTGATAGCCCTCGTCCTCGAGGTTGGCCCAGCGCTGCTCACTCTTCACGTCGATGCGCCAGCCCATGAGTTTGGAGGCCAGACGGACGTTCTGGCCCTGGCGGCCAATGGCCAGCGACAACTGGTCGTTGGGAACCACCACCAGCAGGGAATTGGCATCCTCGTCGACCATGACCATGCTGACATGCGCCGGTGCCAGCGCATTGTAGACATATTTTGCCGGATCCGGGCTCCAGGTGACGATATCGATCCGCTCACCCTGCAGTTCCTGAACCACATTCTGGACTCGCGAGCCCTTCATGCCGACACAGGCGCCCACCGGATCGACGTCGGACTCGGTGGAGGAAACAGCAATTTTGGCGCGAAAGCCTGGTTCCCGGCTGACCCCCATGATTCTGACGATGCCCTCGGCAATCTCGGGCACCTCCATGGTGAACAGCTTGGCCAGGAATTCGTCGGCCGTGCGCGACAGGATAAGTTGGGAATCCCTCGCATTCTCCCGCACTTCGGCGAGATAGGCCCGTATGCGGTCGCCCTGCTTGAAGGACCGTTTGGGAATCTGGTTATCCTTGGGAAGTATGGCGTCGGTCCGCCCCAGGTTGACTATCATGTTGCCGCGTTCGAAGCGCTGCACGATGCCGCTCACCACTTCTCCCTCGCGGTCCTTGAACATGCCGTAAATTACTTCCCGTTCAGCATCTTTCATCCGATGGATTATCACCTGCTTGGCCGATTGGGCGGCGATCCTTCCGAGGTCGGTGATGTTCTCCATTTTCTCGCCCAGCTCATCGCCAAGCTGCACTTCGGGGTCAAGCTGCTGGGCCTGCTCGAAGGCAATCTCGGTCTGATCATCGACAGCCTCTTCGACCACATTGCGGAACTGGAATACCTCAACCTCTCCATATTCCTCGTTGTAGTGCACTTCGATATCGCGCCTGCTGCCGTATTTCTTGCGGGCAGCGGAGGCAACCGCTTCTTCAATCGCCTCGATGAGAAGCTGCTTGTCGAAACCGCGATCTCTGCTGATCTGGTCAATAATCCGTTTTAAATCCGATAACATGTATCTATCCTCGCAATAACTGCCTGCCAACCAGGCACTACTCGGTCTTCTCCTCTACCGGTACGGGTCAGAGCGTCAGGCGGGCTTTTTCAACGTTTCCCCACTCGAGTCTGTGGGTCTCGCCCTCGTCAGTTAGTACCGCTAGTTCATTTTCCTCGACGGTCACTAGCTCGCCGATGATCACCCGCCGGGAATCGACCTTCTCTTTGAGCTTGATACGCGCTTTCTTGCCGAGGTGGCGTCGACATTCCTCCACCGTTCGCAAGGGGCGCTCAAGCCCCGGCGAAGAGACTTCCAGGTGAAACGGATGATCGATGATATCTTCGACATCCAGAAAATCACTGGTTTCCCTGCTCACCTGGGAGCAGTCATCGAGCGTAACACCCTCTTCCTTGTCGACCACGAGGCGCAGAACCCAGCCGTGCCCTTCCCGGCGAAACTGGACGTCAAACAGTTCCAGTCCCATGGCCGGGAGCAGGGATTCGGCGAATTCACGAACTCTCTCAATGACCGTGTCCATCTCTATATTGCCTGTCGGTCAGGCCTCTAAACAGCCCGATTCAACCATAAAAAAAAGCGGGCAAAGCCCACTTTCATCTTCCCGTCCAGAAAGCGCTTGGAGGAGCGCTTGCAGACAGGTATGACCAAAAGTTCAGGGTCCCGGACAGACCGGGGCGCCATCGTGGAGCGGGCAACGAGGCTCGAACTCGCGACCTCAAGCTTGGGAAGCTCGCGCTCTACCAACTGAGCTATGCCCGCATACCCTCAGCTAAAACTCATATAAATAAACACACTTTGGCTAATTAGTCAAGGTATGCCGATGCACAGGGACGTAATAGTCTGGACAGGCAAGGCCAAGGGCATACTGCGCAAAGCGGATTTCAACATTTAAACAGGGTGTTCCTCTAATTATCATAGAGCAGGGCCATCCCGCTTTTCAATTTTTTGATCGGGATCTGACCGGGGGCCGAGGCCTGCATACCTATGGCAAAGGTGATATCGGAGCCGAACAGACCGCCCGCCACTCTGGTGACCGCTCCTTCAGGTCCCATTGACATTGCCACCACGGGTACCCGCACCGCTTCGTTTCTTGCTTTTTGGGTCGCATTGAGGAGCCTGAGGACATCGCTGTAGTTTTGCGGCATGGCGGCAAATTTTGAAATATCGGCGCCGGCGGTCTGGGCCTCGAGCAGTTTGGCATAGATGAAGTGTTCACTCGGGGTCTGCTCGAAATTATGGTAGGAAAGAATCAATTTAACCCCTTGTTCCCGCGCCCTGGCTTTGATGGTTTCGATAAACTCCCGATCATTGCAGAGCTCTATATCGACAATATCGACATCACCGCTCTCTATTACCGCGCTATTGAGTTCCAACCTGACTTCCCGGGACAGCTCCGTCATACCGCCTTCAAGATCTATTCGGCAGGTAAAGATCAACACGGTATCGCCTATGATCCTGCGCAACTCTTTGAGAAGAGACAGGCAGTCGGCTCTATCCCCGACATGTTCGTAGCCGTCTATGCGCCACTCAAGAAGATCGGGCCCCAATTTTACCAGAGCCTCGGCCTCCTCGACAACTTTAGCCCGACTGGCACCCACCAGAGGCAGGCAGACCAGCGGCATGGGGCCGCCGATTATCGCCCCGCGAACCTTTACCTGTATGTCACTCTGTTGTCTCATGACAGTTTCCCCCAGTGTAATATTTGCCGCTTGAGCCTTTTGCAAAACTAAGATTTTCGTTCAAAATCAAACCATGCGAGAAATTTTACCACAGGCATATGATTGATATTCCGAGGATAAAATTTTGAGCATAACGCAGAGTGTGGGCGACAAGATCGTTTTGCAAATGGCTCGCTTAGTCGGGTAAACGCCGGAGCGTTGCAC
>JARFQM010000137.1 GCA_029287755.1 Desulfofustis sp.
TGGGTGCTCTGCGCCAGCTTGTCGCTGACCTTCATGAGTGTTCTGATCTCCTCTCTGCTCAGTGCCCGGCAGCGGTGCAGGAGTTGTTTTGTGTGATCTGACAGCGGCGGCTGAGACACCGGCAGATCTGCCAGGGGAGCAAATCGCTGGGTCTTGGCGGAGGAGATGACAACTATCATTGGCTGGACCTCAACTTTAGATTGGAGCCATTTGCAAAACGATCTTTTCGCCCACACTCTGCCTTATGCTCAAAATTTTATCCTCGGAATATCAATCATATGCCTGTGGTAAAATTTCTCGCATGGTTTGATTTTGAACGAAAATCTTAGTTTTGCAAAAGGCTCATTGTTCTGAATTTTTGACATATTTCAAGATTTTATGCAATAATGACCAAAAGTTGTCTGCACTTCACCCATGATCGATCAGAGGAGTCTGTCATGTCACAAGAAGAGCACCCGCCCCGGGATTCTGCCGCATCTAAGGAGAATCTGGACAGTAATGATCTGGCCGCGGCAATACAAAAGGCGGCGTTGAACGGCAAATTCGGTGAGGCCGAGGCCCTCCGGGAACAATTAATGATAATCGACCCGGTAAACCTGAAACTTATTGTTTCGACGGGGCAAATAATCGAGGAACAGAAAACCAAGCTGCTCGACAGGGATCACCTGGCGGTGTGGAACCTTCTCTACGATGATCTTTCCGAGGAGGAGACCAACGGCCTGTTTTACAGCATGGAATCAGCACTCGTGGAGTCCAACAAGCTGCTGCAGGTCCAGGGCAAAATCAGCAACAGACTGTTTTTTATCGACAGCGGCAAGGTGGTGCTGTTCTACCGTAAAGAGGGAAAAAATATCATCGCCGCTCACCTGGGGCGCGGAGATATCGTCGGTGAGTCGAGCTTTTTTGAAATATCACTGTGCCCGCTTTCGGCAGCTACCCAGGCGGAAACAAAGCTTTACAGCCTGACCCGCAGGGCGGCCGAGGGGTGGCAGGAAGCGCATCCCGGTCTATACGAGAAGATAGCCGAATTCTGCCGCAAGCAGGGCAAAAGCACGGAGGCGATAAGCGCCAGCGAACTCGACCGGCGCTCAACCAGGAGGTACCCGATTTCAGGCGTTGCCGCCGCAGTTGTTCTGCAAAAGGACGGCAGTCCCGGCGATAACCGATTCAAGGGGGGGCTGTCGGACATCTCTCGATCCGGACTCTGTTTCGATATAAAATGTTCCCGGCAGGAAATTGCCCGAGCCCTGCTCGCTGCCGAGATAAACCTGTCGTTGCTTTTCGACGGCCGCGAAGACTCCCCTCTTCAGCTCAGGGGACAGGTCACCAAGGTCAGCTTTCATCTGCACAATGACTACAGTGTCCACGTCAAATTCGTCGAACCCATCGCGGAGGCAACCTTCAGAACGCTGCCCTGCACCTGGCCGAAAGATGAGGAGGTGTTCAGGTAGGGGAGTACATCGCCACAGCGGAACATCTGAACCTTGACCTGCTCATTGCGCATGCACCAGTCCATGACCTTTCCGGTCCAGAAATTCTTGTTGAACACCGAGGGGGCCATCTGCAGCTGCCGGGCGAGATTGACGTTGGAGATGTTCCCCTCATTTTGAATGATATTCAAAATATGTAGGTCAATTTCGTATAACATTCCGATCAGATACGTTTTTTTGAATATTATACAATTTCGGCCCAAATGGCAGTGGAGGGGTGTCCGGGCAGCAGCAGTGCTGGGGGGACTAGGTGGAGGGGGGAAGCGGGTCCCCGGGGGGCAGGCGGAATAGGACAAAACCGCCGTCGCGCGCCAGTTCCAGCGGATCAAGACCGAGATTCTGCAGTCTTTCGAAGTAGAATACGGTGGTCAGCCCCACCTCGATCTCCGGTCGGGCAAAGATGTCGGCCAATTTCTCCCAGTCGCGTTCGTCATGCGCAATGGTCGGCCGCCCCGAAACGAAATTGACGCTCGGGCGATCGTCGATCTCATACATAACTATTCTGCCCTGTGCCGGGGTGTGGGTCGAGGCCTCCCGGGCCAGCCGGGTCAGCGGGACGTCCATCAACCGATCGTAGAGGGGGATGATCAGGAAGAAAAGTGCGGCGCCGTTGATGAAGGAACAGAGCAGGAGGGTTTCGAATTGTCTGGCGGGAACATATCGGCCGGCACGGACAACAATAAAAGCGGTAACCATGAAAAGCAGCCCGGCCAGATAGGGGACAAACCCCAAGTCTACCGGTTCGAACAGGACCGGTGCCTTGTAGGCATCCTCTCCGAGGAGTTCTGCAAGATAGGGGAAGAGCAGCGGCAGAGTCAGGCAGATGATACCGAGCAGCCCGGCGGGCAGGGCTCCGAGCCAGGCGGCCAGGCGCCAGCCCGGTCCCGGGGATGTGCCGGCACGCTCAAGGTCGAGGTGATCGTCAAACAGCCGGGTGACCAGAAGCGCGAAGCCGGGCAGCGCGGGCAGGATGTAGTTGGGGAGCTTGGTGGCTGCAGCCGAAAAAAAGACCAGAACCAGAAGTGAAAAGATGGTGAACAACCTCAGATAGCGCAGCGCAGGATCGCCCTTGGTGGTCAGCGGCAGGCGAAGCAAGCCGAGCAGCAGATACCCGAACCAGGGCATAAAACCTATGAAAAGTACGACCAGGTAATAAAAAAACGGGCCGCCATGACCCTCCATGGCGGAGGAGAATCGGCCCAGATGGTGTTTGAGGAATAGCTCCTTCATAAAGGCGAAGCCATCAGGGTGAAACAGGCCGAGCAGCAGATACCAGGAAAATCCGGTCAGCACCAGGATGAGCGTTCCTGGAAAAAACCAGTTTCTTTTCAAGAGGAGTGTCGGTTTTCCGATGGAGATCAAATAGATGAGCGCAGTCACCACGGGAAACAGTGCACCGATTGCCCCTTTGCTCAACATGGCCAGGCCCGCAGCCAGGCAGCCGAGCCAGAACAGAGGGGCGCCGCTGCCGTGGGCCAGAAATCGTTCAACGCCGTGCCAGGAGACGATTAGACAACTCACCAGAAAGAAGGTGAGGAGCATATCGGTCATTGCCACCCGGGCCAGGTAGAGAAAAATTATTGAGCTGCCCAGCAGCAGCGTCGCCTGAAAGGCGGTCCGCCTCCCCAGCGGGGCCACAGAGCCGAAGTAGAACACCAGCAGCGTGGCAAGTGCGGCGACCCCGTTGATGAACCTTGCTCCCAGGGGGGTGACGCCGAACCACTTGTAGCCGAGCATCTGAGCCCAATAGAGCAGGGGGGGCTTTTCGAAAAATCCCTCGCCGTTGAGCTCCGGAATAACAAGTTCCTGGCGCTCGAACATGGCCCGCGAAACTTCGGCGTAGACACCTTCGTCATAGTCGATGACCGCAGGCTTGTGCAGCCCCGTAAAATAGAGCAGCGAAAAGACGAACAGCAGCGCTGCCGGGTAAAGAATCGAAAGTATTCTGTTCATGATTATTTCAGTGCATGTCTTTTCTGTATTTGGAATAAATTCTGAAAAGTTCGACCGGAATTTTGGGCAGATACCCCGGCGATATCTTGGAATCGCCCACATCGGTCCAGCGCTGCAGCGGCACTTCATAGATCATCCGGGCGGCCTGCCGCCTGCCGTGCAGGGCTATTATCCTGGTGAACAGCTCAACATCGAAAAGCCAGGAAGAAATAAACGGCTCAGCGAATATCTTGCCGGCCAGTTCCGCGTCAATCAATTTGGCTCCGCACTGGGTATCATGGACCGGGAGCCTGATAATGAGGTTGATCCAGAAGGCGATCAGCCGGCCGGGGTAGTGCCGGTACCAGTGACGTTCTATATCGGCACCGAGGCGCTGGATCCGGGAGCCGAAAATCATTTTCCTGGTCGAATCGCCGCCGTAGTCGATGAAGGTCCGAATCTCCGCCAGCGGAGTGGCCAGGTCTCCGTCCCAATAGCCGACATGACTGGGTCCGGCTTTGAGAGCCTGAAGGATGCCCTGGCGCACCGCCTCGGCTTTGCCATGGTTCTCACCGAGCCTTAAAACTGTGCTTTTCGAGCCCGTGAGAAGGCTTATCTGCTCAAGCTTTTCAGCGGTCTGATCGGTTGAGCCGTCATCCACGAGGATGAAGAAAAGATCAGCGCTCTCACCAAGAAAGGAGACGAACGGACCGGGGCTCAAGCGGTGCGCCTCATTGAAACAGGGAATAACTATGGTGACCAAAGGGCTCCTTTTCGGTTGGCGGACGAAACTCAAGAAGGGTGAATGGTGCAATGCACAGAAAATATTAAAATACGAATTGAAGCGCAAGTCATTAACGGCGCCTGCGTTTTTCGTTTCTGTGTTCACTCGTCCCCCGAAGATGACGAGGCGGCCGAGCAAATCATCTTTTTAGTTGCAGTGAGCCCCAGAATACGCTAGGGGAAATCAGTTTGTCTCCGCCTGATCCGCAAAAACCCGACTGGTACCGGCGGTCCAGAACATCCATGGGATTTCAATGGCCCGATTGCTACTTCTCTTTGCTGTGCTTGCTGCCGGTGCGCTCAGCATGGCGCTTGTCAGCCCCCATGATATTGAGCTCACCTCATGGCTCTATGGCACTAAGAGTCAGGGATTCGTCGACCTGATGTCCGAATCGATATTTGAACTCGAGAGGTTTGGCGGCGGAGATCTCATCGTCTGCTACAGTGCCGTCTGCCTGCTGCTTTATCTGTGTTCCAGTCTGATCGATGCGGACTGCGCCGGTCGACGGGTCCTCAACATGCTGCAGCAAAGCTTGCTGGCCAGTTCCGGCTGGGCGGATTGGCTGCGCCGTAACCGGCTTCGGCTCGAGTTTCTGGTGGTCTCGACCTTCTGCTGTTCGACGCTGATGGTCAAGCTGCTGAAATGGACCATGGCCCGGCCCCGTCCCAAAAAGTATTTCTGGGGGACAAGACCATTTTACGAGTGGTGGGAGGTGGGGCCCTATTTTCTCGACGAGGGAACCTATCGGGCCAGTTTCCCAAGCGGCCATACGGCCTCGGCCATAACCCTGATGGGGCTGGTCTACGTGCTCTGGTTCAGTTATCAGGACAACCGTCACCGACATCTGGGCACCGCGCTGTTCATGTTCACCATCCTCTTCACCCTGGCCATGGCCACCGCCCGCATTATGACCCGAGCCCACTGGCCCAGCGATGTGACATTTTCGATTTTCGGCGGCTGGGTGTTGATCCATGCCCTCTTTTTTTACGGTCTCAGGGTTTCGGGGGGGAGTGCGGGCCTCGCCTGCGGGTATACCGAACTCTCGCCCCCGCCTCCTTTCAGGGGGATCAGAATCTGCTGGTATCTGAGTCTTTTTTGCCTCGCCTTGGTCGGCCTGTTCCTGGGGGGCAAACATTTTTTGCACGACCGCTGGCCGGGGATGATCGTCTTCTCCATCGCTTCCGCGCCCCTGCTGGTTTATGCGGCCCTGAAATGTTACGGGGAGGGGCTTTTTAACGCAGACAGCTGAAGGAGGGGAGCGCTATCCCAGCGGCAGCCTCAGGTCGGTGGCGATCTCCGCTGCCCGGCAGTAAGAGCGGTTCAGTGCGGCCAGACGGGAGTTGAAGGTGTCGAGCAGGAGCAGATCGTCATACTCGAACGGGTGGTCTTCCGGGAAATTGAGGGAACAGGCCGATACCTCGATCCGTTCATTCTCCTCGTCGATATAACCGATCGGCAGCCCCTGGGTACGGCAGATGAGCGGTCGCTGCGCATAGATGGAGCAGAGGCCATTAGTCAGAAAAGAACAGAGATCCTCGCTGCCGAGCCGCCGCAGAGTGGTGGCGGGCGAAGCGGCGATAAGTGCCGCCTCCAGAGGCAGCACGGAAAACCTTCGGCAACAGGATGAGCAGCCGGGATTGCAGTTGATGAAGCCCTGCAGCTTCCGGGTCAAGCTGAAAATGAGGCGGTCAAGTTCTGCAACCAGGGAGTCATACTCGTTTCGTATGTTTTCAGGCACCGGTGACCTGGGGGGAGTGATCATGTAAACGCTCTCGACGGGGGCGGCTATTTAAGTTACCTGCAAGGCAACAGAATCCTACATCAGCTCTGAGCACCATACCAGATGAAAGCAGATTCACCAATTCATGGAATGTGCTTTACCGCATTTGGTATCGACGGATTATTATGGTTATTCGCTACACGACCACTTCTATCCATGAGGGCCGCCGGCTCGATCACTATCTCGCCGAACAAAGCCCGGATCTCTCCCGCACTCTGATCAGAAAGATCATCGATATCGGCGGTGTCCATATCGACGGCCGCCGGGTCCGCAAGGCCGGCCTGGTCCTCAGTGCCGGCCGGCGCATCGAAGTGCACCGCGACCGCGGTGCACTCGAGCCCTACAGGATTGCCGAGTCTCAGGTGCTCTTCCAGGATGACTACCTGATCGTCTTGGATAAGCCTGCCGGGATAGAGACTCAGCCGACCCCCGCCCGCTACAAGGGGACCCTCTATGAGGCCCTGCAGGTGTGGCTGAAACGAGACCGTCGATTCGGGCGCCGGCTGGAGATCGGCATGGCCCAGAGGCTGGACCGTGAGACCAGCGGGGTGATCGCCTTTTCCATCCACCCGCAGGCTCATAAGTCACTGACCGCTCAGATACAGTCCCGCGCAGCGCAGAAAATCTATCTGGCGCTGGTCGAGGGCCGGCCCGAGCCGACCGCGGGAAGCTACACCTCACGCCTGATCAGGGATCGGTTTTCAAACAGGGTAAAGTCGACCGCAGGTGGAGGAAAAGAGGCGGTGACCCGCTACCGGGTGGTGAAAACACTCCAGGCGCCCGCGCAGATCAGCATGGTCGAACTGGAATTGATCACCGGCAGAACCCATCAGCTGCGGGCTCACCTCTCAGAGGCAG
The DNA here is from genome assembly GCA_029287755.1 of Desulfofustis sp. Next base: position 6,845 of record JARFQM010000137.1, read on the forward strand.
GCCATCCGCTGCTGGGCGACATCCGCTACGGCGGCGCCGACCGTCTGGGCGAGCACTCGTTTTCCCGTCATTTTCTTCATTCCCACCGCCTGGAGCTGCGTCATCCGCTCAGCGGCAAACCGCTGAGTTTTTGCGCGGAGCTGCCGCCGGAAATGGATCCTGATCAATGGTAAGCGGCAACATCTGCACAGACCGGTACAGCCCCCCTCCCTTTAATTCTTGAAACTGTGCACCGGAGCTGGACTGCGCCCGCCCCAGCCGATAAAGCGCGACGATTTGCCGACGTTGCGAACCGCCATGATCGGACTGGCCCCGAACAGGCCGCCGAAACTGACCGACTCGCCGACCTCCTTGCCGGGGACCGGAATGATCCTTACCGCGGTGGTCTTGTTGTTGACCATTCCCAGCGCCATTTCATCGGCTATGATGGCGGAAATGGTGTCCCCGTCCACCGAGCCCGGAATGGCAACCATATCGATGCCGACCGAACAGACACAGGTCATGGCTTCAAGTTTTTCCAGGCAAAGATCCCCGTTGCCCACTGCTTCAGCCAGTACCGCATCTTCCATCACCGGGATGAAGGCCCCGCTGAGCCCGCCCACGGTCTTTGAGGCAAAGATCCCGCCCTTCTTCACCGCGTCGTTAAGCATTGCCAGGATTGCCGTCGAGCCGGGAGCGCCAATGGCGTCCACTCCGAGGATGTGCAGGATCTCACCGACGCTGTCGCCTACCTTAGGGGTCGGCGCCAGGGAGAGATCGACAACGCCGAAGCTGACCCCCAGGATATCGGATACCTGCCTGCCAACCAGTTCCCCGCAGCGGGTCACGCGAAAGGTCGTCTGCTTTATCTCCTCGGCGATTTCGTCAAGTTTGAGGCCGTTCTCGCCAGCCTCTCTGGCGCTGATCAGCTTCTCCAGGGACCGGGCGATTACCCCCGGTCCGGAGACGCCCACATTGAGTACCGTGTCCGCTTCCTCGACACCGTGAATGGCCCCCGCCATGAAAGGGTTGTCGCCGGGCTGATTGCAGAATACCACGAATTTGGCGGCCCCGAATCCGCCCTGGTCTGCAGTGCGCTCGGCGATCTCCTTAATGGTAGGCCCGAGCATGGCCAGGGCGTCCATGTTGATGCCTTTCTGGGAAGAGGCGATATTGATCGAGGCGCACACCGTTTCCGAGACCCGCAGCGCCTCGGGGAGACTGTGAATGTATTCCCGGTCGGTCTTGGTCAACCCCTTCTCCACCTGGGCCGAAAATCCGCCCAGAATGTCGACCCCCACAGCGGCGGCCGCCCGGTCCAGAGAAATCGCCAGGGAGACGAAGTCATCACGGCTGAAGCCCGCTCCGACGAAAGAGATCGGGGTGATCGAGATGCGTTTGTTGACCACCGGAATGCCGAGTTTGCGGGAAACGAAGTTGCAGGTTTCGACGAACTTTCCGGCCCTTTCGGAAATACGGTCTTCGATAGTGCGGCAGGTCTGGCCGATGGAGGAAGCCCGGCAGTCGAGCAGATTGATACCCATGGTGACGGTGCGGACATCGAGATTTTCCTTCTGGATCATCTCGACGGTTGCCAGAATCTGGTCTGAGCGCAGCATGCTAACTCCTTGATAAAGCTTTGGTAAGTGCGTGTGATTTAAAAAGGGATTTCATTGGTTACCTTGAACAGGTCGTGGTGCTGCAGGACGATCTGGAGACCCTGGTCCCGGGCATAGTCAGCCAATGCGTCGCGCACTTCGACTATGGATTTCACTCTGCTCAAATCGAGCTGGAGCACCATGGTGTAGATGTCTTCCTTGATGGTGGTGGCCAGATCGAGAATGTTGATATCGTGCTCGAAACAAAATGAACTGACGCCGTACACCAGACCTTTGCGGTTTGGTCCCTGGGTGGTCATGATGTAGGTTTTGGGGGGCAGTTCGGATAGTGCCGGGTCGGGAGCCGTGGTGATCGTGCGGGCCACCACGTCCAGAGTGGTCGGGCTGTCGATGGCGTCGATTTTCTTCATCAGCATGTCCGGGGAGACATCCTCGTCGAAGGTGGCGAAAAGGATCATGGTCAAATAGCCGCCCAGGGTGGATTGGTTGAGATCGGCCAGATCACCGCCGAGCTCGTACACGGCTCCGGTGATGTCGGCCACAATGCCGGTGCGGTCCTTGGACATGACCGAAATGATCATCTGTGTGCTCATGGTTTGACGCTCCAGTCGTGAGTCATTGGCTATGACTGTTTCAAGGCAATGGCGCGAGGCCTTCAGCGAGATGGTTAACTCTTTCAATAACTTCATCGACGGAGAAGGTGAGAATCCGTTTCTCCTGCATGACCAGTAGGCCGTCGATGATGACAGTGTCGACATCGGCTCCGGAGGCCCCGTACACCAGAAGATCCTGGTTGTAAAAGGGCACCAGGTGGGGCTGATGGATATCGACCAGGATGAGATCCGCGCGTCTGCCCGGCCCAATGCTGCCGATCGAGTCGACCCCTACGGCGCGGGCTCCCGAGGCGGTGGCGCAGTCCAGCACCTGCCTGGCACTCATTGCGGTGGCCTCGCCGCGGGAGAGTTTCTGCAATTTGGCCAGCATATCCATTTCCCTGAACATATCCAGACTGTTGTTTGAGGCGCACCCGTCGGTGCCCAGCCCGACGGGTGCGCCCTGGTCAAGCAGGTCGGCAACTGGCGCGATACCGGAAGCGAGCTTGGCATTGCTTTGGGGACAGGTAACGAGGCCGGCGCCCTGGGTGGCCAGGGTGGTTATATCGCTTTTCTCCAGCCAGACCGCGTGGATGCAGGTGCAGTTCGAATCGAGCAGCCCTAGAGCCGCGAGATGGCCGGCAGGGGTATCGGATCGGGGCTCGATGATCTGCTGCATTTCGGTCTGCGACTCGGCCAGGTGAATAAAAAAACGCACTCCTTTGGCATCGGCCAGTTTCTTGGCCTTGACCAGGGTTGCCGGGGAACAGGTGTAGGGGCTGTGGGCGAAGACCGCAGGACTGACCAGTGAATTGGTGTCCTGCCACTGGTCGATAAAGCGTTCGACGGTTTCTATGTTCTTGGCCGGATCGGGGACGCTGGGGACCGAGAAGTCGACGATGCCGTGCCCCACCACCGCCCGTATGCCGGCATCACCAAAAGCGCGGGCAGCGTGGCCCGAGTAGAAATAGCCGTCGGCCACGCAGGTGGTGCCGGAACTGATCATTTCCGCGGCCGCCAGTTTGGCGGACCAGTAGACCATTTCCGGATTAACGTGGGCGGCTTCGGCCGGAAAGATATGGTCATGCAGCCAGCTGTGCAGGCTCAGGTCGTCGGCAAAGCCGCGGAAGAGCGTCATGGCACAGTGATTATGGCCGTTGACCAGGCCGGGCATGAGCAGTTTCTCCCCGGCTTCGATGACCTGAAAGTCATTCGGGTCAGGACACTCGGTCATCGGGCCCAGCGCGGTCACCCAGGCTCCCTCGACCACCACGAAATGGTCGTAGAGTAGGTGGGTTGCGGCTGCCCTTAAGAGGGTGCAGCCGCGTATGAGAATTCTGTCCGTCATCCAATAGAGCCGTAAAAAAACCAGGTGAGATTTGGGTAATAATCGTTACTATACATAACGACAAAAGTCCAACCCATCCCCTCAGGCACCGCCACCGCCGGCTTTTCGTGCGCACCTCGCCTGGCTGGGCGCCTTGACCTTTTGTCGCTGGATAACTAACACTGATCTGAAGAGACGAACGACTTGTCCGCTGCCAGACAGATTATAGGAAGATGACTGATAAATATAAAGGTGAAAATGTTCGGCCGCCGGCCCACCGTTCCCCTTACCCGCTGAGTCGTCTGGCGCCGTCCATAGAACTGGTTGAGCTGGCCAGGGAATTGAGTGAGGCCGACGATATGCTGACCGTGCAGGCCACCGCTCAACTGCGGCTGCTGGCCGAGCAAATGGCTCAGCTTCGTGTTAAGGCCCGGCGGATTCTGTCGGAAACCAGAGAGCATCAGGAGCTTCACCGGGCTCAGTGCGGATTCAGCAAAAAACCGGGGCACGCGTACCATCTGTATAAAAAGCGCTCCGGTACCCTGGTGTTTTCGCTGGTCGGGCCTTCCGAATGGGGGCCCAAAGCACCGTTCGAATATGTCGGTACCTACCGGCTCGAGTTGGACAAGACCTGGAAAAAAATAGAAGGATAGCTGGTTCCGCAGATCAGGGGAACGGCTTTTGATAAATGGAAAAAAAAGGATTCATAGACAGTCTTAAAGAGGGCCAGCAGGTCGATGAACTCTTTCTGGTGAAATCGGTCCGCTTGGCCGAGACTCGCGCAGGCAAGCCCTATCTTTCCCTGGTTTTTGCAGACCGAAGCGGCGAGATCGGCGGACCTGCCTGGGACAACGCCGAAGCCCTGGAAAAAATCTGCACCCCGGGCAGGGTCGTCCGGGTGTGCGGGGCGGTTCAGACCTATCGCGACCAGCTGCAGTTGAAAGTGGATCATCTCGAAGCCGTGGCGCAGCAAGACCTGAGTATGAGCGACTATCTGGCCGCCAGCAGCCGGCCCCCGGCAGCGATGGAAGCGGAGCTCGCCCAGCTGCTTGGTGCAATTGCAGACCCGTTTCTCCGCAGACTGCTGCACAAGATATTTCATGACACAGAGGTGGGCGAACGGTTCCAGCATGCTCCGGCGGCCAAGGGCATTCATCATGCCTACCGGGGCGGCCTGCTCGAGCATTCACTCTCCATGGCCAAGGTAGCCACCCTGTTGGCCGATCACTACCGCGCCGTAAACAAGGATCTGGTGGTTGCCGGGGCCCTCCTGCATGATATCGGTAAAACCGTGGAGCTTCATAGCGAGGTGGGGGTCATCGATTATACCGATATCGGCCGGCTCAAGGGACACGTGGTGATCGGCAGCGAATTCATTGCCGGGGTGGCCGAAGAGATAGAGGATTTCCCCACGGATGTGCTGACCCACTTGCAGCACCTGGTGCTGAGCCATCATGGGAAGCAGGAGTTCGGATCCCCGATTGTGCCGATGACCGCGGAAGCCATTTTGCTGAGTTTCATCGATGATATGGATGCCAAGATGAGTCTGGTCGACCAGCTGAGCAACAAGCTCAAGTCGGACGGCCCTGCCTGGAGTGATTATCAGCGCAGCCTGGAGCGATATATCCTGCTTAGACCGGCAGCCAGCAACAAAGAGACCAGTGAGATCAAGGCCGAGGACGGCGAGCAGAATTCGACCCGGCAGCACACGCTGTTTTAACTGATGCTGAACGATCTATCCTTTGCAGCGCTGGCAGGCCAGCAGAAAGTCAAGACGGTACTCGGCCGCAGCCTGGATTCAGGCAGAATGCCGCATGCCTACCTTTTTCGGGGACCGGACGGGGTCGGTAAAAAACTGACCGCCCTGCTCACTGCTGCCCGCCTCAACTGCCTTGCTCCGGAGGGTGGCAACGGCTGCGGATTATGTTCATCATGCCGCCGGCTCCGGTCAGGGAATCATCCCGATGTGGTCGTCATGGCCCCGGAAAATGGCAGTATCAGGATCGATCGGGTCAGAGAGCTGTGCCGCTCACTTTCGTACCCTCCCTACGAGTCCGCAATCAGAGTGGTGATCATTGAGGACGTCCACACGATGACCACGGAGGCGGCCAACAGTTTGCTCAAGACCTTGGAGGAGCCGCCCGAGAATAATCTTCTGATTCTCACCGCAGAAGCAAGCAGAGAGTTGCTGCCGACCATTGTGTCGCGCTGTCAGGCCGTGACGTTTTATGGCCTGCCGATCGACCAATGCACCCGATTGATCGAGCACAAGCTGCCGGGAATCGGCTTCGACGAGGCTCGGCTGCTGGCCCAGCTGAGCGACGGCAGCCCCGGTATCGCCCTGGCCTTGAAAGAGAAGGAGCTGGTGGCCCGCTACCGGGCGGTGGTGAGCTTGCTGGAAGCCGGGGTGAGCACAGACCAGGATAGCGTTACCCCAGTGTTGGAGACCGCCGCCGAGCTTGCCGCCTTGAAAGAGGATCTGCCGCTGTTCCTGGGGTTGTTGAAGATCTGGGTGAGAGATCTGATGAAGGCGGCAGCGGAAGCCAATTTCGATGTCCAGAAACAAAGACTTGCGGCACTCGACAGGGCGCACCGCCAACTGGAAAGAAACTGCAACCGAACCCTGGTTTCCGAGGTCCTCCTTTTTAATTTACAATCACCAGTGGCTGAAGTATCCTAATTTGTTTGGTCAGCTACAGAATCGGCTGGATTAATTGATAGAATTATGAGTGAGCAGAACATAGAACAGCACACCGGGGCTCCAGAATCGGCAGGTCATTTTTACCGTATCCGGTTCCGGGCCGACGGCCAGGAATTCACCGCCATGGCCAAGATACCGAACCTGAGGAGGAATGAGACGGTCATGGTCAAGACCGACCATGGGCTCGAACCGGCTGTTGTCTATGGCTTTGCGCCGCCCAACCCCCAGTCTGAAGCGCTCCGTCGGGCTAGTTTCGACATCTCCAGGCGGCCCACATCCGATGAAGAGAACCGTTATAATAAGCTCGCCGCCCATGAGGAATCGGCCTCCGAGATCTGCCAGAACCTCATTGACAAGCATCAGCTGATCATGCGCCTGATCAGGGTGGAAAAGTTCTTCAACGGCAGCAAGATGATCTTCTATTTCACTGCCGATTCCCGGGTCGACTTCAGGGCTCTGGTCAAAGATCTGGTCCAGGAATTCCGCACCCGGGTGGAGATGCGCCAGGTCGGAGTACGCCATGAGACCAAGATGATCGGCGGCGTCGGGGTGTGCGGCAGGGAGTTGTGCTGCTCTTCGTTCATGAAAAAATTCGATTCCGTGTCAATCAAGATGGCCAAGGAACAGGATCTGCCGCTCAACCCGACCAAAATTTCAGGAGTCTGCAACAGGTTGCTCTGCTGTCTCACCTATGAGTATGAGACTTACAAGAATCAGCGCCGAAAAATGCCTCGGGTAGGGCGCCGACTGAAGATAGACGATGATATCTTCCGGGTTAAACGACAGATCCCGCTGCAGGAGGCCATTGTCGTCAGTACCGGTGACGGTGAGGAGAAGCTGCTTCTCAAACCTGATTGGTCGGCGGCGGAAATCCTCAAAGCGGAGAAGGCGCCGAGGAAAAGCGAGCAGAAGGGTACTGGTGAGACGGCAGAGAAACCCGGAAAAAAGGGTTAAACAACCATGAGCAAGAAAACGACCTATATCACCACACCGATTTACTATGTCAATGCCCAACCCCATCTGGGGCATGCCTACTCAACGGTGGTTGCCGACACGTACAGCAGGTTCTGCAAGCTTCGGGGAGACGACGTCAGGTTTCAGACGGGCACAGATGAACACGGGGACAAAATCGTTGAAGCTGCCGCTAAAGAAAATATCGAGCCGCGCCAGTATGTGGACCGGATCGCGACTATGTTCAAGGACACCTGGCCTCTGCTCGACATAGATTACGACCGCTTTATCAGAACCACCGATGAGGATCATGTGGCGGTGGTCAAACATATCCTGCAGACCGTCTATGACGGCGGTGATATCTATTTCGATGAATACAGCGGCCTCTACTGCACCGGCTGCGAAAGGTTTCTGATCGAGCGTGAGCTGGTGGACGGAAAATGCCCCGATCACCTGGTGGCGCCCAAAGAGATCACCGAGCAGAACTATTTTTTCAGGATGTCGAAGTATCAGCAGCAGCTCATTGACCACATCAGAAACAACCCCGATTTTGTCACTCCCGAGCGCTACCGCAACGAGGTGCTTTCCTTTCTGAGCGATCCCCTCGACGATCTCTGCATTTCCCGCCCGGCGAGCAGACTCAACTGGGGAATCAGGCTGCCGTTTGACGTGAACTATGTCACCTATGTCTGGTTTGATGCGCTTATTAACTACCTGACAGGTATCGGATTTCCGGAAGGCGAGCAGTTCGAGCACTACTGGTCCGGGGCCGAGCATCTCATCGCCAAGGATATCCTCAAGCCTCATGCCATCTATTGGCCCACTATGCTGATGGCAGCCGGGGTGCCGCTCTATCAGAAGCTTCATGTGCACGGCTACTGGAATGTGGATGAGACCAAAATGTCCAAGAGCCTGGGCAACGTGATCAAACCGGCACAACTGGTCCAGGACTATGGGGCTGACACCTTCCGCTATTTCAGTCTGCGGGAGATGTCTTTCGGGCTTGATGCCTCGTTCAGCAGCGCCGCCATAGTTGCCAGGAACAACGCCGACCTGGCCAACGATCTGGGCAATCTGTTCAGCAGATCGGTGTCGATGATCGACAAGTATTGTGAATCGATCCTGCCCGAGCCAGACAAAGCCGATCAGGATGATGATCTGCGCCACGCCGCTGCGGAGATGATCAGCGCCTACCGCACCCACATGGGCGAATTCAAATTTCACCAGGGGCTCCAGGCCGTCTGGGAGTTCGTGGGCGCGGCAAACCGCTACATTGTGCAAAATGAACCGTGGTCGCTGGCCAAGGACGAGAACAAGGCGGCCCGGCTGCACACCGTTCTCTACAACTTGGGCGAAAGCTTGCGGCTGCTGGCTCTTCTGCTCAAACCGGTGATGCCCCAGACAGCCCTAAAAATGCTGAAGGGACTTGGTATTGACCCCGGCAGCCCAGCGATGCAGACCCTGGAAGAGGGCGGCAGCTGGGGGGTGTCTGTCCCCGGGACAAAATTGCGCAAAGTCGGCAACCTCTTCCCCCGCATCGATGCCAAACCGCGGACCGACGGGCCGAAAAAGCCGTCTCAGCAGCCCCAAAAAAGCAAGACTGATCCACCTGAAACTGGACCACAGATCAGTTTTGAGCAGTTCCAGGAGGTCGATCTCCGGGTGGCGAAAATCGTGGCTGCCGAAGCGCTGCCTAAATCGAACAAATTGCTGAAACTGAGCGTCCTGGCGCCGGAGGAGCGAACCATCGTTTCCGGCCTTGCGGGAAGCTATCGCCCCGAAGACCTGGTCGGCCAAAGCGTGATTATCGTGGCCAATCTTAAACCGGCCAAACTGATGGGAGTCCTCTCCGAGGGGATGGTGCTCACCGCTGAACTAAAAGATGATGAAGGCAGTGATCGTCTCGCCCTGGTAACGGTGCCGGGGCCGGTGGAAGCGGGGACGAAATTAGCTTAATTTGACGGAGTTGTTATGTTCGTAGCCTCTAATTTTCTTTTGGCCCTGGCCGGGATCGTAGATTTTCTGCTGACCGCCTACATGTGGGTTATCATCGGCCGGGCGGTGATATCCTGGGTAAATGCCGACCCTTACAACCCGATCGTACGCTTTCTCTACGAAATCACCGAACCGGTGCTGGGCAGGATCAGAAGAGTCATCCCGGTGAGCATGGGATCCATAGATTTCTCGCCAGTTATAGTAATTATTATTATTTTGTTTCTTCAGAGTTTTCTGGTGCCGACCATGCAGCAGATGGCCCGCGGTATTGGTTGACCAAAAGCAGCAGCCCCGAAGCTCCATGGATAAATGACTATGGCTTTGACACCCGGTGACATAACCCAGAAAATTTTCGCCGCCCGATTCAGAGGGGTCGATCCTGAAGAAGTAAAGGAATTTTTAGGACTTGTGGCGGCGCAACTCACTGAACTCCAGGGTCGGCTCAAGCAGCAGAGTGAGCACATAGCCAGGCAGGAGAAGGAGCTGGCACTGGCCGCCGATGATAAGAAATCGTTTGACGATGTGCTCGACGTGTTCAAGCAAAAAATCGACACGCTCACCGCTCAACTGGGCGAAGCCAGGCAACGAGAGACAAGCCGTGCGGAAGAACTTGAGCGGGTCACACAACTGGTCGACGGGGTGCAGCAGGAGCGCGACAGCCTGAAGGCTGAACTGGGCCGGGCCCAGACTACCCTGTCCGAAGCCGAGAGCAAATCGAGAATGTCCCGGGCCGCCATCGAAGGACTGCGCAACAAGATTGTGGTTATCGAGGCTGAAAAGGCTGAACTGCTGTCTGAGGCTGAGCAGGTTCAAAAGGTTGCCGCGGAAGCCAGGCACCAGTCCGATGAGCTCCTGGAGGAAGGCAAACACCAGGCCGAACAGATGATAACCGCGGCCAAAGAAGAAATCGCCCGGCTGCGCGACGCCGCATCCCATGAGCTGCGCGGGATCAGAGAGGATATCGACAAGCTCAATGCGCAGCGCAGACAACTGCATACCGATCTGAGGGACCTTCTCCACGGGCATCTCGACCGGCTTAGCGAGTATGTCACTGGGGCGGCCGGACCCAGCAGGTCCGAATACGACGAACTTTTTCAGAAAATCGATTTCGCCGAGCTGTCGGAATTGGAAGAGATCGGGACGCAGGGTGAAAATAGCGAAGGCCCGGTATCTGCTGAAGAACAGGCCGGGGACAGCGAGGAAACCCTGCGCTCCCAGTTGCACGACGGCGGCATTGCCTACCTGAGTGACGAATAGTGGCGCACCCTGCGATTGGCCGGACCAAGGATGGCTATCCGACCCTGGAGGTCTATGTCCAACCGCGCTCCTCACGGAACAAATGTTGCGGAGTGCATCAGCACGCCTTGAAACTCATGGTGACCGCAGCACCGGTCGACGGCAAAGCCAACAGAGTGGTCAAGGCCTACCTGGCAGAGCTGTTCGAGGTTAAAGCCAGCACCATCGTTCTGGCATCAGGTGAGCATGCCAGAAAAAAAATGTTCTATTTCAAATCATTGTCCGAAGAATCACTGGCCGACCGCCTGCATTCTCTACTCTGAGAATGGCGCTCACTTCTCCGGCGGCTATCGACAGGAGTCCTGCCCCATGAAGACAAGGGAAACGTTCACGACACCACGGTTTGTTATCGGTAACTGGAAATGTACCAAGTCCATAGATGGGGCCCGCTCCTGGGTTGACGAATTCAGCCGCGGATACAAGCCGATGGACGGAGTTGAGGTGGTCATAGCTCCACCAATGGTGCTGCTGGCTCAGCTTGCCGAATATTGTGCCCACACAGACCTGCACCGTTTATCGCTGGCCGCCCAGGATGTGTCGCCTTTTCCTCCCGGCAGCTATACCGGGGCCACGGCGGCAGACATGCTCAAAGGACTCTGTCGCTATGTTATCGTCGGTCATTCCGAACGCCGGCGCTATTTTCACGAAACCTCCCTGGACGCGGTCAACAAGGTGAGCGAGGCGGCTGATGCCTCCATCATTCCCATTATCTGTGTCGACGAGAAAAACGCCATGTCCCAGCTCACCGCGCTGGCCGATATCGATTGCGACCAGCTGGTCATCGCCTACAGCCCTGTGGATGCGCTCAGTTACCGCGAACCGCAGGCTCCTGAAAAAGTGACCCAGGTGGCCGGCTACATTTCTCAGGTCTATCCTGCCCGGCCGATTATCTATGGGGGTGGAATCGAACCCAGAAACTGCCACCGCTACCTCCAGATCCCTGGGGTTTCAGGTCTATTCGTCGGAGAAGCCAGTCTGCAGCCGGATTCATTTCTGGAAATAGTCGAGGCCGTTCAGAATAACCAGTCCTCCATCTGAGCATGACAACCTATAACGAGTCCTGGGAAGAGGCCAAGAATCTGGTCAAGGAACGGGCGGATATCGTCGAAATTGTCCGTGAGCATGTCGATCTCAAGCGCAGTGGCTTCCGTTACCTGGGATCCTGCCCCTTTCATCAGGAGAAAACCCCTTCTTTCACTGTCCATCCGGATCAGCAGTTCTACCACTGCTTTGGCTGCAAGGCGTCGGGGGATGTCTTGTCGTTCATGATGGAATACCACCACATGGACTTCCCCACGGCACTGAAAACGCTGGCCCAGCGCTACCAAGTGGAGCTGCCCGAGAAACGGCGATCAGCAGGGGAGATCGAGCAGGAAAGGCGCAGGAAGCAGATGTATGCGCTGAATCGCCGGGCAGCTGAGCTGTTCCACGAATGTCTCCTCACCCAAAAAGATTAGGAAAAGGCCCGAGATTATTTAACAAGAAGGGGCATGGGCGAGGATATTGTGAGACGCTACCAGCT
>JARFQM010000151.1 GCA_029287755.1 Desulfofustis sp.
GATCGACAATGGTGCCGTCGAAATCTACGCAGATAAACATTGGCCCTCCAATTACTCAATGGGTCTGAAATTGTCTGCCGCCAGACAGCTTGCTGCTGACGATGGCCAAAAGTATGGCGAACACCGCCGCGGCGATACCCAGCAACACATTATAAAACGGCGGCGCGGCCAGGGCAATGGGGATGATCATGGTCGACAGGGCGAAGCCGGAATTCAATTTCATCCCCATAACCGGCCGCCTCTTTACCATACAAAAGCAAGGGGACACAGGCTATCGTGTCCCTAAGAAAAGGGGAAATGATAGCCTGTGTCCCTGGGGCAAATGCTAAAAAAAGGGGAAATGATAGCCTGTGTCCCTGGGGAAAATGGTGCCGGTTCAGATCGGCTGTGAGTCGCTGAGGATTTTGTCGATCACTTCCATGAACACCTTGGTTTCGACGGGCTTGGAGAGATAGCCGTTCATGCCCGCAGCCAAACACTTTTCCCGGTCTTCCCGCATGGCGTGGGCGGTCATGGCGATGATCGGAATCCCGGCCGTTGTTGTATCGGGATGGGACCTGATTGCGCGGGTGGTTTCGAAGCCGTCCATGTTGGGCATCTGGATGTCCATCAGCACCAAATCGTAGCTGTCCTGCTCGAGTTCCTGCAGCACTTCCCGGCCGTTGGTCACGGCCGTTACCTCCCAGCCGTTCTGCTCGAGCATGGCCACGGCAATGGTCTGGCTGATGCCGTCGTCATCGGCCAGCAGGATTCTTACGCTCTTGCTGCTCGCGGGGCTGCTCTTTTCTATGGTGCGGCCGGTGCCGTTGATGGTCTGGACGACCGGGGTGGGGAGCTCGAACGGCAAACTGAAAGAGAAGCAGCTGCCTTTGCCAGATTCGCTCTCGAGCCAGATCCTGCCGCCCATCGATTCGACCAGTTGGGTGGTGATCACCAATCCCAGGCCCGAGCCTTTGTAGACATTGTTGCCGACATTCTCCAGTTGTTCATAGGCGTGGAATATTTTTTTCTGCTGTTCGATGGGGATGCCGACGCCGGTGTCTGATACCGAGAAGAGCAGGTTCACCCGGGCTTTTCCCTGCTTCTCGGGCTGCTCCTCTGGCTGCTGGTCACGGCTGACGTGGAGTCTGATTTCGCCGTCCTCGGTGAATTTTATGGCGTTGCCGATCAGGTTGTGAACGATCTGACAAAGATTGTTAGGGTCGCCAATGAGCAGTTCCGGCACGTTGTTGTCGATATCGGATCTGAGCCTGATCGTTTTCTGGGCGGTCTGCACGCGCATCAGGCTCAGCGGTTCGGCCAGGGTATCGCGCAGCCTGAAGGTCGAACGCCTGGTGCGCAGCTTGCCCGCCTCAATCTTGGAGAAGTCGAGAATGTCGTTGACCAGGTCGAGCAGCCGGTTGGACGAGGTCCTGATCATTTCCAGGTAGTCGCGCTGCTCGTTGTTGAGATCGGTGCCGAGCAGCAGGTTGGTGACCCCTATGATACCGTTCATGGGGGTCCTGATTTCGTGGCTCATATTGGCCAGAAAAGCACTCTTGCGCTGTTTTTCGGCCTCGGCTCTCTCCTTGGCGTCTTTGAGCTGGTCGATGCGCTTCTTCCTGGCCAGCACGTCGCCGACATAGTTGGCCACGTAGCGCAGCAGGTCCTTGTCCTGGTCGGTGTAGACGAAATCGTCATAGCTCTGGACGACGACGGCGCCCTCGATCTGGTCGTGGTAAAACGGCGCGCCGAGCCAGGATGACGGCTTGGAACCGAAGAAGGTGATGTTGTTGGTCTCGCAGATCGCATCGAAGTCTTCCGGATCGGTGGTCAGCAGCGGTGAGCGGCTCTCGATCAGAAAACCGGTGATATTGCGTTTTTCGCCTGGGCGCAGGGTTATCTTCAGTCCCTGGAATTCGGCATCGTTGACGTCAACGTAATAGGGAAAAGTGATGACCGTGTCGTCGCCCACTTTCTCGGTCAGGGCGATGAAAAAGTTCTTGGCCGAAATAAGGCGGCCGACAATCCCGTGCAGCTGCTCGTACAGCTGTTGCATCCCGGTGGTCGCATGCACCGCTTCGCTGATTTCATAGAGTGCGCGCTGGATGATCTCGGCGCGCTCCAGGCCGGCTATCTTGCCATGCAGGATATTGAGGGCGTCGATTCTTTTGAAGGTCGAACGAATCACCGCCGCCAGTGCGGCAAAGCCGTTGACGTCCTCGGAGCCGAAATAGCCCGTGGTCTGGTGGCCGCAGTAGAGGATGCCGTAGAGGCGCTCGTCCTCCATAACGGGGGCCAGCAGGTGGCTCTGGTTGCCGGTGATGGACAAAAGCGTCATAACCGCTTCGGGATCGTTGAAGATCACTGGATCACCGGTTTCGACGACCTGGACAACAAAGGGCTCGTCGAGCTCGAGGTAGTGGGGTACCCGGGCCGTGCTCGCATCGCTGGAATCCCTGAAACCAGTGGAGGGCGGCAGAAGCACGTTGCGGTCCGGGTAGGCCAGATAGAATTCGTTGTGGGTGTGGTGCAATTCCTGGAAAAGGGTGCGGTGCAGCGCCAGGCAGAGCTGGGCCGGCGACTCGGCACTATCGAGCGAATGACAGAGCAGTACTGCAAGCTGAAGAAAATCTTCTTCCTTATGCGGGGTTGAGGGGTATGGCCTGTTCATCTGTCCTGGGTAATTCGCTTCGGCTTCCTGCGGCTTCCAGCTATAATGCGTTGCGCTCAATTACCGGCTGAGGGATTTGGGGACGCAGCATGTACGGGAGGTACCCTTTAATCGTATCAAAAATCAGGAAGTGTATACAAGCGGCAGGGCCAAAAATACGGGCTGCGAATCTTCAATTTCGCTTAAATATTTTGAAATAAAGGTTAAAAAAATTTTCGCTTAGACTTTGAAAATAAGCTACAAGAAGAGTCTGAAAAATAATAGACTACGATCCACTTCTGAGATCAGAGATGATGGAAATTCTCAGCGAACAGCAGATAGTAAAGCGGCTGGAAAAACGGCAGCCGTTCACGGCCAGGGCCGAAAGCGGGGGCTTCGAGGTCCGCGTCAAGCGCTATCTGCCCATGGTGGTCACCGCCATCCATGACGGACACGAGGTCACCGCAGGGC
>JARFQM010000269.1 GCA_029287755.1 Desulfofustis sp.
GCCATTGGTGATGATGCCCTGCGCTTGAAAATTGAAGGAACTTATCAATACTGCCTCGATCTTGGCGAGCTGTGGCGCCAGTTTACCGGCCTGCCCTTTGTCTTTGCGGTATGCGCGGTACGGGCGGAATTCGCCCGCGAACATCCGGACCTGGTCAGGGATGTGCATCTGGAACTCATCGCCTGCCGCGATGAGGGGATTGCTTCCCTTGCTGAGATCTGTCAACTTGCCGCTCCCCGGATACCCATGGACGTAGACGTCTGTCATCGCTACCTGCGTGGTATCGAGTTTAATCTGGGGCCGCTCAAGCAGCAGGCCCTGCAGCGGTTCTTTACCTACCTGTTCGAGTTCGAGGAGGCCAGAAAGGAGTGCCTGCCCTTGAAAATAAGAAAAGTGGAAGAATAGTGATCCTGTGGGATTAATCAGATAAACGCGTCCTCAGATAGAGAATAAAATGAAATTACTCATCGGTGTGACCGGCGCCTCCGGCATGATCTTTCTCAAGTCTTTTGCCGAACTCTGCCGGCAGCAGGAAGGTCTTCTGGTCCACGGCATCTGTTCGGAGGCGGGAAAAGACGTGATAAAAATGGAACTGGGTCATGATGCTGCCGAGCTGGAAGGGGTTGCCCAGTGGTTTGCCCCTGACGATTTTTTCGCCCCTCCGGCATCTGGATCGGCCGATTATCAGGCCATGGTGATTCTGCCCTGTTCAATGGGCACCCTCGGAGCGATTAGTTCCGGACTGTCGATTAATCTGATTCACCGGGCCGCCGACGTGCTGCTCAAGGAACGCAAGAAGGTGGTGCTCGGGGTGCGTGAAACCCCGCTGAACAGAAATCATCTCAGCAACATGCTTAAAGTCCACGATGCCGGCGCCGTCATCTGCCCGCCGATGCCCAGCTTTTATTTCCGCCCTAAAACCCTGGAAGAGGCGGCCACCTCTTATGGCTGGCGGGTGATGGATCAATTGGGCATTGAAGTGGCCGGCAGAAAGAGATGGGGAAAGGAATGAATCTCACCCGAAAGATCTCAGTTCTGCTTGACATGATTAAGTTCAAGCTGACCGTCTTTGCCATGCCCTTTGCCTTTACCGGCGCTTTTCTGGCAGCCGGCGGCATCCCTGAACTTCTAATTTTCTTCTGGATCACCCTGGCGATGATCGGCGCCCGGACCAGTGCCATGGGCTTCAACCGCATCATCGACTGGAGATTTGATGCCGTCAACCCGCGCACGGAGAAACGAGCCATACCTTCTGGCGAGGTCGATCTCAAGGAGGCATGGGCCATGGTGATTCTTGCGGCACTGCTTTTCTTTTTCAGCTGCTACCAGCTCAACCGGCTGACACTGCTGCTTTCGCCCCTGGCCCTGGGGCTTACCTTTTTCTATTCCTTGACCAAACGTTTCACCTCGCTGTGCCATCTTGTCTTGGGCGTAGCCCTGGCTTTTGCTCCACTCGGCGGCTGGGTCGCGGTGAGGGGCAGCCTGTCAGAGTTTCCTTTTGCCCTGTCTTTGGGAGTGCTTTTCTGGGTTGCCGGCTTCGACACCATCTATGGCTGCCTGGATGTGGACTATGACCGCAAGGCCGGGCTCTACTCCCTGCCGTCCCGGCTTGGTCCTAAAAACGCGTTCCGACTGGCCGTTGTCTTTCATCTGCTGGCTTTTATTCTCTTCACCATCACCGGGATGCAGATGGGGCTGAACTATTTTTACTTTCTCGGCCTGGTCATCACCGCTGCCGCCTTGTTCTACCAGCACCTGATTGTCAGCCCCACGGATCTATCGAGGATTCACGCCTCATTTTTTTCGATGAACGGCCTGATCAGCATTACTATTTTCTGCGCAACCTGGCTTTCTTTGGCTACGTCCTGAAGGTAGGCTATGAAAATATCCTGGATAGCCGTCGCACTACTGCTTGGTTTCTTTCTGTTCACCGGCACAGCGCCAGCGTCAGAGGGGGGCGCCAACCCCAGGGAGGGAATTCCCTTCGGGGTCATGGACAAAGAACTAATGGCGAAAATTTATTCGGGTAACGAGAGGTTTCGCTACGATGTCTCCTACACGGGAGGGCTCAAGCTGGGGGAATTGTATCTGTCGGTCGAAGCGGCCGAGGATATCAAGAACGGCTATGTGATTCACGCCCGAGTCACGACCGACAACGGCATGTTCTCGAAAATTTATCCCATCGATGACGTTCATGTGACCAAGGTCCGCGGTCCTAAACGGCTGCCCTACCATTACGAGATCTGGCAGAAGGAAGGCTACAACTATGAGTCCCACCGGGTGTTTCGCTTCAGGCAGAACAAAGGGCTAATTCTCTATCAGCACAACGACAAACCGGTCGAGGTGTTTAACGTGAAGATGCCGATACAGAATGAATTCTCCTCGTTTTTTTCCAGCAGATTGATGGATTTCGTACCGGGCCAGCCCTTTCTCGTCCCCACCTTCGCTGACGAAAAGCGCAACGAGGTGGTGGTTATGGTCCGGGGTCGAGAGGTGGTAAAAAAAACCATCCTGGGAGACGTTGACACCATGGTGGTTGAACCTATTATGGAGTTCAGCGGTTTGTACGATAAAAGAGGCGATACGGTTATCTGGTACAGTGACGACGAATGCCGGGTTCCCGTAAAAGTGAATTCCAAACTGGTACTTGGCTCGCTGACCGCCACGCTGGTCAGCTATCACAATCCGGCCTGCCCGGAATACGACGGGGCCATGCTGGAAAAATACAGAAAGGAAGCGGAGATATTCGCGGACGAGCGCTAATCGAGAGGGAAAACATCATGAGTGAATCGGTAACTCAAACAGATCTTGAAGGATTGCAGCTGGTGCACCGGGGTAAAGTCAGGGATATGTACGAGATTCCCGGCCATGACGACAAACTGTTAATGGTGGCCACCGACCGCATCTCCGCCTATGACGTGGTGATGTCAGATCCCATCCCCGGTAAAGGTAAAGTTTTGACCCGCTTGTCGCTTTTCTGGTTTGAGCTGCTCGGCGATATAATCGAAAATCATCTGATCAGCGCCGAGGTTGATGAGTTTCCGGCTGCCTGCAGGCCCCACCGCGAGATTCTTGCCGGACGATCTATGCTGGTCCACAAGACCGCACCTTTGCCGGTGGAATGTATCGTCCGCGGCTACATTTCCGGCTCTTTCTGGAGTGCCTATCAAAAGGACACCACTGTCTGCGGCTTTCCGCTTCCTGAAGGGATGCGGGAATCCGACAGATTTCCGGAGACTCTTTTTACCCCTTCGACCAAGGCGGAAATAGGCGATCACGATGAAAATATTTCAATCGAGAGGTTGAAAGAGATAGTCGGAGAAGACAAGGCCGAGGAAATCTCCCGCATCAGTGTCGGTCTCTACCAGAAAGCTGCCGATTACGCGCGGGAGAAGGGCATCATTATTGCCGACACCAAGTTCGAACTGGGGGAGAAAAACGGCCGGCTCATTCTGATCGACGAGGTACTGACCCCCGATTCCTCCAGGTTCTGGCCGCTCGATCAATACGCACCCGGCAAGGGGCAGCCCAGCTTCGACAAACAGTTCCTGCGCGACTACCTGTCATCGCTGGACTGGGACAAAACGCCTCCTCCGCCAAGTCTGCCCAGAGAAATCATCGAGAAAACCAAAGCACGATACGAGGAAGCGC
>JARFQM010000281.1 GCA_029287755.1 Desulfofustis sp.
GACTACGATAAAAATATCAGGCAATTGCTCCATGTGGGATACAAGGTTGCCGCAGAATATGGCACCACCTACCTGCAGGCCCTGGAAACTCACAAAGATGTCATCGGCAGGCATGTGTGCACCAATTTGTTCGAAAAACACCTTACTCCCCTGTTTCTCTAGAGATTCTAACCGGTGAACGGGACCGGAACCTCAGTGTGAATGCAGGATGAGTGTGAAAGATAATGTGGAGCGCATGCGAAGCAATGGACAATGCCTTACCTGCGCTAAAATCACCACAAGCGCAGAAAAGCGCAGGGCGCGATGACCGCGGGAAGACGCTCTAGGGGCCATCAATAGCGCGAGCCTGCCGTCTCCTGCGGCAAGCGGGCCCGGATTTGCGCAAGTTCCTCAGCAGTGAACCGCACCTTCCATGCTCCCAGGTTCTCCTTGAGTCGTTCGATACGCCGCGTGCCGGGGATCGTGAAGATATCTTCGCCCTGAGCCAGCACCCAGGCAAGGGCCACCTGTGCCTCCGTCGCACCCTTTTGGGCGGCGATGTCCCGGATCAATTCCACAAATTGAGCGTTCTCCGCCAACGCTTGATCACTGAAGCGCGGATTGTCGCGGCGCCAGTCATCTGCGTCAAGCGCTTCCCTGTTGGGGATCGCGCCGGTGAGAAAACCGCGGCCCAGGGGCGAGTAGGCAACGAAGGCGATGCCCAGGTCACGGCAGGTTTCCAGGATTCCCTCCTCCTCCACATTTCGGGTCCAGAGCGAATACTCGGTCTGAAGCGCGGTGACCGGATGGACGGCATGGGCAGCACGAAGCTGTTCGGTGGGGAATTCACTCAAGCCGATGAAGCGCACCTTCCCTTCCTCCACCAGTTCCTTCATGGCGCCGACGCTTTCTGCCACCGGCACGTCCGGATCCGGGCGATGCTGATAATAGAGATCGATGGTCTCGAGGCCGAGGCGCTGCAGACTTTTCTCGCAGGCTTCCCTCACATACTCTGGTCGGCCGCTGATACCCAGCCACTCACCGTTGGCTCCCCGCCGAACGCCGAACTTGGTCGCCACGGTCACCTGGTCCCGACGGTCCGAGAAGGCCTTGGCAAGCAACTCTTCGTTGTGCCCAACGCCGTACATGTCGGCGGTATCGAAGTGGGTGATGCCCAGGTCGACGGCAGTGTGCAGGGTCCTGATGTGGCCCGCTGCGTCACGCGTTCCACCGTAAAACTCCGACATGCCCATGCATCCAAGACCGATGCGGCCGACCTGAAGGGTACTGTTGCCAAGCGTTTTGGGACTATTTGTCATGAAAGTATCTCCTCTGATGACTGGCGATTCAGAGTCCTGATTGGACTTCAACAAGTAATTACGAAGAAACCGTCACACATGCTTTCAGTAAAGTTATAAAGAAACATGGGCCGGTCAGGCAAGATGAAAGTTACCCCCGCATTATCCCCCAGCCTCAAACTTGAAGATTAGCCCGGGAAAGCGAGTGACTCTCCCCCGGCAGATACTCTCATCTCTGTGTGAGGCTGGAATAGATCAAACGACGGCTTTTATCCTCAGCAACACCAGCAGGGTCAAGATGGCCAGCATTGACTGCCGCCGTCTACCCTGATTACCTGACCACTTATAAAACTTGACCCAGCGGAAGCTAAGAACTCAACAGCAGCAGCAATTTCAGACGGCCAGCCGTAACGTTCCAAAGTACCCGACCTTACCTTGCGGGAATCTTCAGTCTCCCTCGAAGCCAGAAAGCGTTCAGTGACTGTATCACCAGGGGCGACCACATTGACGTTGATATCATAAGGCCTTAACTGAATGGCAAGGCAGCGGCTGTACTCGTGAACAGCCGCTTTTGCCGAGGCGTAAATTGCCGATCCAGCTATACCGGTGAGAGCTGCAATGCTGCCGATAGTGACAACCCTGCCGCTCCTGCGCTCCATCATTTCCGGGATAACCGCTTTACAGCACAGCACGCAGGTCAGGAAATTGCGATCCATGACGGTCTTGATGTCCAGTGGTGAAATCAAGAGAGCATCGTTTCCTTCAGGCTTCCCAGCCATTGCTGCCTGGACGCCCTTGCTGCCAATGTCTCCCCCTGCACAATTAACCAGAATGTCGATTTGTCCCATTTTGCCGCGTATTTCTGCGACGATGTTCTGCACAACGCTATAGTCCGTTAGATCTCCGGTAACAGCTAGGCAAGATGTCTGATGTTTTCTTTCAAGCTCTTCAGCGCTTGTGGTCAAACTCTCTCCTTCGGCAAAAACTTTTGCAGAATCCAAGCGACTGCCGTGAATGACGACCTTAGCCTTTCTAGAGGCAAAATGTTCGGCGATGGCTTTGCCGATCCCACGGGAAGAACCAGTGATCCAGGCGACTTTGCCTGCAAGCGTGTTTTGTTCATTATAGTTCATACCTTTTCTCCTTGAATTTACTGGACAGCCGAGTTCGACTTGAGAGAAGACCCTACCTGTTTCAGCAGAGAGGATCAAGGCGGCCAATGACCTGCCCCACCTAAGTTATCCCCGCCTAACTGATTCCATTAATACCCTACAGCTCTGTACTGATTGATATCAGCTTGTGAGGTACTGCCGCAAGTTTACTGGAAAGCTGCCTGATGCGGATCAAAAATCTTCATGTGCATCTCATTGCCGGCGCAGGGTACTGTAATCGGCCAGCGGCGAGAGCTCACAGGCGCACTGCATCTGATATTTCTGCAGGGGCTGTTAATACTGGGAAAATACTTGAAGTCCATAAGCTGCCCGGGCTCGATCGCATAAAAAATTACTCGAATTCTTGGCCCAGGAGCGACGGAACGCCCTGCAGGTAGACGGTCGGTTTTTGTATATTAAGCAGTTAACCTGCGTCCCGATAAAACCATTGAGGGCAATACACCGAGGTTGTTTAGTTTCGGTGCCTTTCATGCATCTGCGAGAGTTGGCTGAGGCGCCTGTCAATTCAAATGGAACCAGGCCGCCGGTGCTCTGATCCGCTTCATGAGATGGAAACGAGACGAGGAAAAACGCACAGCAGGCGCCGCATTTCAGGCAGGGATTATTAGTGCCTGTTAATGGTTTACCAGTTGTGAATTTCTGCGCCTCAGGACGGTGGGCGAATTCACTCTTTTCCTTTCTTCCGTTCCAGAATTTCCAGGGCAAGTCGGTCTCCCGAGCAGCTTGTTTGATCTATTCGTTTAAATCAAACAAGAACTGGGACAGACTTGATCAACCGATAGATAGTTGTATCCCCCGGCTTTGGGGAGGTGTTTTTAACTCATACCTCAACTGGCGGCCAAAAGCACCTGATTAATTATGTTGCCCACAGAGTTACACCAGCGGCCAGGATGAAAACCACACGGCATTGACTCTGCGGTTGATCATTAAACATTGTGCACACGAGGAGGTATAATTAGGGAGAGACAGGGAAAGAGCCCATGAAAATCACATCAAGGATGCTGCCCGCTGAGGTTGTTCGAGAGGTAAAAGACCAGGTAAACGTCCAGGTTAAAGCAGACCGGCAGCGCCTGGCGTTATTGAAAAGTAATTTCCGATATTTTTCCATGGTCGACCGCATCGCTGCGATTTTGAAGTTTGGCATCTCAGACAGGGAGAAAATCAATTGTGACCTGTTATCAGGAACCTTGGTTCAGGGCCAATGCTACAGCAATTGCCACCAGTGCTGCAGTATGGACCTGGAATACGAGGTTGAAGCGTTTGATGTTCTTCTCGCCTACTGGCTTAATCGTGGGACGGTAATTTCAGCATATCTGGCCGGCAACCTGGCTAGAGATAAGAGATGGTGCGGCTTTCTCGAAGCCGGATTATGCACCATTCACCATTACAAGCCGTACATCTGCCTCCTGACCTCACCCTCACCACGGGGAGCAGAAAAAGGGGGATGCTATTTCAGAGGAGAAAAAAACTCAAAAACTTCAGTACACAAGCAAACGATGCTCGCCACCGGAAGAATGCGGGAGCTTTTCAAGGAATGGCTGCCTGAATTGCCCGAGTTCGCGGGTCGAAACGTTAACCAGGCATTCATCTGGGCAGTAAATAAAATGAAATCAATCAGTTAAAGCTAAAAACTAAAGATCCGCCCGCCTCATCTGCGATTATTTGCCAGCCAAGCTCGGGCTTTTTACCATGGGAAACGACTCTTTCAGGTAAATAAATGTCTGTTTTTATCATTTTTACCTTGTATTAACTGCAAAAGAGTATATCTTCCTGACCAACAAGTGGAAAGTCCACTAATTCGATCACGCACTGCATCACTCACCACCTGCCTTGTAGTTATTACTTCAATCAGTTGCTCTCAGAGATCCATGCTGATCATAACATTACCTACATGCCTAACGGCATGAGAAGTAGCGCCCCTTGGCGCCACAGGAGAATTAATGAGTTTTACTAGCTTTAACTTTAACAGACACATTTCCGAGGCTTTGCAAAAACACGGATATGTATCACCAACACCAATTCAACACAAGGCAATCCAACCCGTACTTGACGGTCGGGATCTGCTGGGGCTGGCGCAAACCGGCACCGGTAAAACCGCTGCCTTCGTTTTGCCCATTCTGCAGCGGCTGAGTGTCAACCCTTCATCTCACGCCATCCAGGCTCTGATCATTGCCCCGACCAGAGAGCTGGCTGAACAGATCCACACCTACATCGGCAAGTTTTCCGCAAACCTCAATCTGCATTCCTGCGTGATTTACGGCGGGGTCAGCAAAGAGGCCCAGGTGAAGAAATTGAGGCGGGGGGTAGATGTAGTAATTGCCTGTCCGGGCAGACTCCTGGACCTGGCACACGATGGAGCAGTCAATTTATCTGCCGTGCATACCCTGGTTCTTGATGAGGCTGACCAGATGCTGGATCGGGGATTTCTCCCTGACATAAAAAGAATCATAAAATTACTTCCTGCCAGACGGCAAAATCTGGTGTTCTCGGCTACCATGCCCGCGGAAGTTCGGTCCCTCATCAATGGTTTACTCGATAACCCAGTTGAGGTAACGGCCGACCACACCAAGCCGCTGACAAAGATCTCGCATACTTTCTACAGGGTAGATAAGCAGCAGAAAAATCAGCTTCTCAGATCCATATTGACGGAAGAAAAAGTTGATACGGCAATAGTCTTTACCAAGACCAAATATAAAGCCAGAAGCCTTGCCCAACGGCTGGAGAAGCAGGGCTTCAAGGCTACCTCGATTCAGGGAAACCTTTCCCAACAGAAGCGGCAGCAGGCCCTGGATGGTTTTAAGAACGGCCGATATGACATACTGGTGGCAACCGATATTGCCGCGCGGGGTATCGATGTAGCCGGCATTTCTCACATCATCAACTACGATATGCCGGGAACAGCAGAGGCCTACACCCATAGAACGGGGAGAACGGGCAGAGCGAATCAATCTGGAGAGGCGCTTACTTTCACAACCGTTGAAGACGGCAAAATGATTGTCAGCCTGAAACAGGCCCTGGGAAAAGCATTGGTCTATAGAGATCACGCTGTTGCCGAGGTCACCGCTTCTCTACCTAAAGCTCAGGATAGAGTGAAGAAATATTCAGATACAACCAGGAAACCGCATCGCAAGATGAGAGGTAAGAGATCATCACAACGAAACCGCATGGCGGCTTTCGATTTTGGCCTGTAGAGTCAGCTGATGAACACTCATCCATGGATATCAACAAGTTCGATACCGAAGTCTTTATCACTAAAGACTCGGGATTGAAGAGAACCCCCAAAAAAAATCAGGAGGAAGTACAAATGGCAGAAGGAACAGTTAAATGGTTTAACGATGCAAAAGGATTCGGTTTTATCGCACAAGACGGTGGAGACGATGTCTTTGTTCACCACAGCGCAATCCAAGCTGATGGTTTTAAAACGCTGGATGAAGGTGCACGAGTTACCTTTGATATCGTTGATGGACCGAAAGGCCCGGCGGCCGCCAATGTAGTGCAGGTGTAGAAACAGGCCACGATCATGCTGAGGCTGTTGCGAAACAGCCTCTTGCTGATCGGTTATTTTCCCGCCTCTTTGCAGTAACCTCCCCTCTTCTGTGGGCTCTCGCTTTCTGATAGGCGGAACGAGTCAGTAGCTCTGCCGCCAGTTTAAAAAGGTGGGTGTCTCATCTGAGACCTTGTATCTTTTCTTGAGAAATTTCACAAAGTCATCGGAAGTATAATTTTCGCCATATTCCTTGAGGAACATACTAAAAATTCTCTCTCTTTCCGACTGACTGGTTATATCCCATACACTTTTGTAATTGCTTGCTTTTTTCATACCACATAAGCCAACGTTGATGATTGCCTGAGATCCAGCGGGGAACTACAGCTCAGAGTGCTTCCCGAAAGGGAAATAAGAAGGAATGGCTCACTGTACCATTTTTCGGCCCAATGAGCAAATTACCGAGGGCTCGGCAGCGGCAGTCACACGATGGGGCTCGAACGGGGTGCTCAAAAAAACTGCAAACCGCATTCCGGGCAACTTTTCTGAGTTGGGGTAAAACGGGTCGAGCATGCCGGACAGACAGCTGTTTCCGCCTCTAAATCCAGTGTTGTCTCGGCCACCGAAAGAGCATCACTATCGAGGCCGGTGGAGCGGAGAAAATCTCTTCTGAGGATTTCCCCGGCTCGCTGAGCATCCGTGAGTTTGACCTTCAACTGAAGATCGGGTCCCCCTCAGCCCTTTGAGGCGGGGTCTCCGGCAAGTATGGAAGGGACGTACCCTGCTTTCAGAAGCTGCTGCAGGGGTTTAAGATAGGTAAGTTTCCCCGACTGGATGGTAACCAGTTGATCAGCAGCAGATATTTCCATGGAATATGTCTGCGCGCCTGCATCCTGCTGCCGGAGATTCGCCAACTTCTCCACACCTGGTATGAGCGCAACACCGCAGTCGGCACATGTTTCAATTTCTGCTCGATACTCAGCCCCGCATTGCGGGCAATAATTCGAATCCGTATCGATATCGCCGTGTTTGTGTGCCGCCGACTTTGCGGGTGATCTGTCGCGGCTGAATAATCTGCGCAGCATATTCTATTGCATCCCGTATTTCTGCAGCTTGTTCTGCAGCGTCTTGCGGGTGATTCCCAGACGCCGTGCCGCTTCGCTTTTATTACCGCCGGTTTCCTTGAGGGTCTGGATGATCAGCTCCTTCTCGGCTTCCTGCAGGGTTGCCGGTTTGCTCCCTGAATTCTGCGGGTGTTCCTGAATGTGTTTCTGGATCGCCAGCGGCAGACTTTTTTCGGTAAGCTGACTGCCCCGCATCAGGATTACCGCCCGCTCAATGGCATTTTCCAATTCACGGACGTTGCCGGGCCACGGGTAGGCGCCAAGGTGGAGCATGAATTCCCTGCTCACCGATTCAACGGTGCGTCGATTCTTTTCGGCAAATCGGGCGATAAAATTTTCGGCCAGGAGTTCGATGTCACCGAGACGCCGCCGGAGCGGCGGCACTTCGAGGGTCACCACGTTGAGCCGGTAATAGAGGTCCTCCCGGAAACGGCCCCGTTCGACCTCTGTTTCGAGGTCTCTGTTGGTGGCCGCGATGATTCTCACATCCACCTGGATGGTCTGGTCGCCCCCGACCCGCTGCAGCTCGCCCTCCTGCAATACCCTGAGCAGCTTTACCTGCATCGCCGCCGAAGTTTCGCCAATCTCGTCCAGAAAGAGAGTGCCCCCGTCGGCCTGCATGAAGGTGCCGTCGCGCTGCCGGTCGGCCCCGGTAAAGGCCCCTTTCTCATGGCCAAAGAGCTCGGACTCGAGCAGGTTTTCGGCCAGCGCCGCACAATTGACCCTGACAAAAGGTTTGCCGCTTCTCTCGCTGTTGCGGTGCAAAGTTTCGGCGACCAGTTCCTTGCCCGTGCCAGATTCCCCGGTGATCAGCACCGTCGCCTCGGTGGGCGCCACGTAGCTCACCATCTCCAGCAGCTCAGCAATCTCCGGCGAATCGCCGATTATCTGGGTATCGAGTTGCCCCGGCTCGGTCCTGGGCTCCCGTTTGCGCTCCTCCACCCGGTGATGGTCCAGGGCCCTCATCAAGGTCAGTTTGAGGCGCTCGAAATCGAGCGGTTTAGTCAGGTAGTCGTGGGCCCCGCGCTTCATCAGATCAACGGCGTCATCCACCGAAGAAAAGGCGGTCATGATGATCACCGGCAGGGACGGCTTCAGTTGATTGATGCGGGCGAAGGCTTCGAGCCCGCTCATGCGCGCCATCTTGACGTCCATCAGCACCGCATCGAAATCACGCCGTTCGACGACACTGACCGCGGTATCCCCGTCGTCGGCTTCTACGCAGTTGTAGCCCCACTCCCTGAACATGGTGCAGAGCATATAGCGGTGCACCTGCTCATCGTCGACCACCAGAATGTCCACCCCGGTCTTCTTGGAGCTCACGTTCTACTCCTGCGCTTCAGTCGCTTATCCTGTCGAGCAGCCAGGCCATGTTTTCCCCGAGCTGGCGCATGGTCTTCATCCCCTCCTCGTCTGAGGCAACTTCACCCTTTTCCCTGCCGATGCCGATATTCCAATAACTGGAGCCGACGATGATCATCTGGCCGATCTGGAAAAAGTGATTCATCGTGTCAAAGGCGTGTATCGAGCCGGCCCGGCGGACCGCGACCACGGCGGCGCCGATCTTGCGCTTGTAAAGATCGCCGTTGGCCCGGCCGACCATGCCGGAGCGATCGATCAGCGCTTTCATCTCCGTCGACACATCGGCGAAATAGGTCGGAGATCCGAGGATGATGGCGTCGGCCCCGGCCATCTTTTCAACACACTCATTGAGCATATCATCTTTGATGACACAGCTGCCGTCTTTTTTCTTGATACAGACAAAACAGGCCATGCAGCCCTTGAGATTGCTTCCCGCCAGCTCCACCAGTTCGGTCTCGGCACCGCTTTGCCTGAGCGGTTCGAGCACCGTTTCGAGCAGCAGCTTGGTGTTTCCATCTTTTCTGGCACTTGCGCAAAACGCTACGACTTTCATAGCAAATCCACCTTGTGATGAGTTATGTTTAATGGTACTGGTTGACGTAAAATCAACGGGCGGCTGAATCCGCTTTTATTGTACCGAGCGAAACCGGAGGGGGCACAACAACTATTGTGTCCCCTCTGATGTCAGCATGTTCAGCAGGTGCCCATACTACCACTATTGGAAGTCCGTAACAATTGTTTACCACGGCCTTTTTTACCCGTAACCAAAGCTGCAGACCATCCCATGGAAAACATTCTTATCCTGACCACCGGCGGCACCATCGATAAGATCTATTTTGATGCCAACAGCACTTACGAGGTGGGGCCGCCAAATATCTCCACCCTGCTCGCCGAGCTCAATCTGTCGATCAGCTACCGCATTGTCCCGGTTCTGAGAAAAGACAGCCTCGATCTCACCGACGACGACCGGCAGCTCATCTACCATCAGGCCGCCGCCTGTGAGGAGACGAGGATCCTCATCACCCACGGAACCGACACCATGATCGAAACCGGGGCCGCGCTGCAGGCCATCCCCGGCAAGACCATTGTACTCACCGGCGCCCTGCAGCCCGCCCTGTTCAAGACCAGCGACGCCCTCTTCAATATCGGCTGCGGGCTCGCCGCAGTGCAGACGCTTGACAGCGGTGTCTACATTGCCATGAGCGGCAGGATCTTCGAGTGCAGCAAGGTACGGAAAAATCACCTGACCCATCGCTTTGAACCATTGGACTGACAGGGAGTCGCCATGAAGGGAGAAACCATCAACAATCTAGTCCTGCTGTCCCTGGTGCTGTTCATTTCAGTGCTCTTTCTGGTGATGATTCATCAGTTCCTGATGCCCATGCTCATGGCCGGCATTTTTTCGGCCATGCTCAGCCCCTTTCACCGCTGGCTTACGGGTAAAATAGGGGGACGCACGCATATCGCTTCGCTGATCACCATAGTGGGCATCATTATCCTGATTCTGGTACCGCTGTCCGTCCTGGTGGGCATCGTTGCCGCCCAGGCGGTAACCGTCGGCCAATCGGTCACCCCCTTCGTACAGACTTTTATCAACGAACCTTCGACCCTGACCGAGTATCTGGGCCGACTGCCGTTCTACGAGCAGATCATGCCCTACCGGGATATTCTCATCGAGCGGGCCGGTCAGGCGGTGGCTACCGTTTCGTCCTTTCTCGTCAACTCCCTGTCGTCGGCTACCAAGGTCACCATTCAGGCTTTGTTCGGCACCATCATCATGCTCTATGTGATGTTTTATTTCTTTTCCATGGGCACCGTGCTGCTCGACCGGATCCTCTACTACCTGCCCCTCAGAGACGATGATGAGCAGCGGCTGCTCAAACAGTTCACCTCGGTCACCAGGGCAACCCTCAAAGGGACCCTGATCATCGGTCTGATGCAGGGTACGATCTGCGGTCTGGGGTTTTATTTTGCCGATATCGAAGGCCCGGTGTTCTGGGGAACGGTGATGGCGGTTACCTCGGTGATACCTGCTTTCGGCACCGCCATCATCTGGGTGCCGGCGGCGATCCTGCTGGCCCTGACGGCCAAATGGGTCGGGGTCATTATTCTGGTGGTGATCTGCGGCTTGATCTCGGGCAACCTGGACAACCTGATCAGGCCCCGGCTGGTCGGCAAGGATGCCGAGATGCACGATCTCTTCATCCTCTTCGGCACCCTCGGCGGCATCTCCATGTTTGGCATTTTGGGCATAATCGTCGGCCCGATTATCGCCGCCCTGTTCAGCACCGTCTGGCAAATCTATGGAGATTCGTTCA
>JARFQM010000051.1 GCA_029287755.1 Desulfofustis sp.
GGGGACACAAAACCCAAGGTGTCCCGTAATGAAGGTTTTATCCATACGAGAATTTCCAAAAGGGACACCTTGGGTTTTGTGTCCCCGTATTTTCCCCTAACTGCTTCTAATACCCCAGCTCCTTGAGAAACCGCTGGTCGCGTGACCAGTGTTTGCGAATTTTCACCCACAGGTGCAGAACCACCCTGCAGTCCAGCATCTCCTCTATATCTTTTCGCGCCGCAGTGCCAATCTGCTTTATCTTGTCTCCCCGCCTGCCGAGGATGATCCCTTTCTGCGATTTCCTCTCCAGGAAGATCGTGGCATGAATTTCCACCAGCTTCCGCTGGCTATCCTCCTTGAAGGACTCGATCAGTACTGCCGAGGAATAGGGTATCTCCTGACCAGTGAGTAAAAACACCTTTTCTCTGATGATCTCAGCGCTTAAAAAACGCTCGGTGGCGTCGGTGGGTACATCGTCGGGGAAATATTTGAACCCGGGCGGCATCAGGGCCACTAGTTCTTTCACTAAGTGATCGAGGCCATCTCCTGTCAAGGCCGAAACCGGCATGACCCCCTTGAAGGGATAGAGTTTCGAGTAAAAATCGATGAGCGGCAGCAGCTCGTTCTTACCAATCAGATCTATTTTGTTGAGCAGCAGAAAGGCCGGACTTTTTACCTCTTCGAGGTAGGCTTTGTACTCCTCCCCCCTGCCCCTGCCCTTTTCAGGAGAGAATGGCCGGGAAGCGTCAACCATGAAGACCACGGCCTCGACACCCTGGAGCGAGTCAAGCGCCACCTGGACCATCTCCTTGTTGAGCAGGACGGTTGACCGGTGCAGGCCTGGCGTGTCGAGGAGCACGATCTGGTATCCATCGCCGTTGAGAACCCCGGCGATACGGTTCCGGGTAGTCTGGGGTTTGGGAGTGACAATTGATATCTTCTGTCCCAGCAGAGTGTTGAGCAGAGTAGATTTTCCCGCATTCGGCGGACCGGCAAGGGCCACTACACCGGACTTAATTATTTCGGGTTCGGTCTGGTCCATGGCTTAGTCCGATTTGGTCAGTTTTTTTTTATTCATCCAGATATGAGTGGAGAAAAGTAGAAAATACACTATATTTTTACCATTGAGGATAAAAAGGATCTATTTTCCATTCGTGTTTAGCGGAGGAGATGGAATACCATTAGGATTTTTACCGGGCCTGCGGGCTTTCGGTCAACTACATGTCTTTTTTCAGCGTTAGTTCAGGTAAACTCATCGAGTATCTGGACAACGGGAAATTTATTTGCGGCTATGTCACCGACAGTCAGCCGAAGAGGATACGGCTTGTCAACCAGAACGGTCGCGAGCTGAATCTGCCTGTCTCCCGTATTGTCCATTGCTCGTCCTGCAGTTACAGCGGAGACTCCGACCGTGACAGTCTGGTCAGGCTGTTGCGCAGCACCACGGAAAAACGTCACTCCCTCATGGAGCGGGTCGATCTGGAGATGCTGTGGGAGTTGACCTGCGACGAAAACACCGACACCTTCGATCCCGATTTTCTCGCCGAACTCATCTTTGGGCGTTCCGCCGATGACGATATCGTCTCGGCTTTCCTGCGCTCTGTATTCAACGACAAACTTTTTTTCAAATACCGGGAAGGAAAAATCAAGGTCCACTCACCGGAAAAGGTCGAACAACTGCGCCTGAGACTGGAAAAAGAGGCCTTGAAGGAAGAGCTGGTGCACAAGGGCTCAGAATTACTCAGACATATTGACAGCGGTGAGATAAAAGAAGCGGATTTCAGCCCGCTCGATGAGCAGGTAATCGGCCTCCTGCAGAACTACTACCTGCATGGCTCCGAGGCCCAGGAAGCTGACCTGGCCAGAAAGATATTGAAACAGTCGGGATGCACCAGGCCCCACGACACTTACCACCTCTGTGTCAAAGCCGGCGTCTGGAATGTCAATGAGAATTTGCCGCTGCTGCGGGCCGACCTGCCGGTGTCTTTTTCGACTCAAGCGAGACACCGGGCGGAAGCCATTCTCCAGTGCGGCAACGCCTCTCTGTTCGACGACCCGGACCGACACGATCTCACTCACTTGAAACCGCTGACCATCGACGGAGCCACCACCCTCGATTTTGACGATGCGCTTACGTTGCAGGAGCAGGACGGCAACTACCTGATCGGCATCCACATCTCCGATGTGGCTCACTATGTGCGGCCCGGCGATTCGCTCTTTCAGGAAGCCATGAACCGGGGGACTTCCATTTACTTCCCCGAAGGCCAGATCCCCATGCTGCCGCGCCACATATCCCAGGGAATGTGCAGCCTCATTCAAGGTGAGATCAGGGCGGCTTACAGCCATATGATTCTGTTGTCTCCCGAAGCGGAAGTGCTGCGGGTGAGGATCATGCCCTCGATCATCCGCGTCGCCAGACGGTTGACCTACGAGGACGCCGACCGGATGATCAATTCGGACCCTGAACTGAAGATTCTCAACACCATGCGCAAAAAGCTGCGCGACCGGCGTGTCCAGGCAGGAGCCCTGCTGCTGCCCTTCCCGGACGTGAATATCCACATAGAGAACAATACCCGGGTGAGCGTCTCGCTTGGAAAAACCAACACCCCGGCCAGAACGATTGTTTCCGAGATGATGATTCTCGCCAATACGGAGGCTGCCCGCTTCGTCTCCGACCGCATGTCCCCCGGCCTTTTCAGGTCGCAGGGCAAAATCACCAGGCGGGTGGTCCACGGCGACGACGATGATCTCTATCTCAACAGCCTGCAGCGAAAGAATCTGCCGCGCAGTGAATTGTCAACCGAGGCTAAGCCCCACAGCGGACTTGGGGTCAGTTTTTATACCACGGTCACCTCGCCGATCAGAAGACTGCTCGATCTTGTAATGCAGCACCAGATCAACAATCTGGTGCGGCGAAAAAGCCTCTGCTTCACTCTGGAGATGTGCAAGGACTTCACCTCCGTGATCAATCGTACCCTCGCCACCGCCAACAACGTCAAGCAGCAGCGTCATCGCTACTGGCTGCTCAAATATCTTGAGGAAAGAAAGAACTCCTACCTCGAGGCGATGGTCATTGAAAGCGGTCCTAAACGCGTCAACCTCATATTGCTCGACACTCTCATGGACATCGACCTGCCGGCCACCCGCATCCCACCGCCAGAACCGGGAACCCAGGTTCAGGTCAAGCCGGTCAAGATCGAGCCCTTGGACAACACCATCCGCTTCGACTGGTGATCAGCAGCCTTCGACCGCCGCACCTTTGCGAACCGTTTTGATTTTCACCTGATCATCGACATTGAAGCGCGAGGCATCACGTTCACACTCGAGCACCAGTCTTGTTTCCTCCACCTCGACGACCCGACATTTATTGCTCGCGGCTGACACGCTGCCCCCACCCGCAAGGACCAGACAAACGACAATAATCAGAGCACTGCTTATCTTATTCATGACATCCTCCTCTGCTGTGCTTGTTGAATTAACTTCTTGTCTACTAGAATACAAGAATGGCGAGATAAACGGCAGCCGACATCTACAGACATCTACCCGATATCTGTTGCTGGTCTGCATTTTCCAGCCCACCAGTGATGCCCCTGCCGGATACACGCGAGGTGATGGCCAAAACCTCTCATTCTGGTAAGATATAGGTCATGAGTGAGGACATTTTTCCAGCCGGACCAGCCATGGTCAAGATCGACGGAGCCAGGGTCAGGGCCCTACGCGAGCAGAAAGGGCTCACCCAGCTCTATGTCGCCACCGTGGTCGAGGTAACCACTGATACCGTGTCCCGCTGGGAGAATAAGAGATACCCGTCCATAAAAAAGGAAAACGGGCTCAAGCTTGCCGAAGCGCTCGAGGTGGATCTCAGTGAAATACTCGATTCCGGAGAGACCACCCCGCCGACACGTGACGACGCCGGAGCAGGCACCTCCGGCCCAGCAGCGGAAAAGACTCCGGAGTCTTCTGCCTGGTCAAAAAAACCGGGCCACCTGGGCATTCTCATTATCCTTTTCGCCCTGCTGGGCGCAGCCTGGGCACTAGTTCACTACCTGACGCCTCCGGCAACAGCCTCCCTGACAGCGGTTACCCGCATCGTCTCGCCGCATTTCATCCCCGGCAGGCCGCTTCCGGTCTTTTTGAAAGTCGCAAATCCATCCCCGGAAGCAGTATCCATCATTCTCAAGGAAGAGCTGCCTCCCGGCGCCACCCTCGAAGCCTCGTTTCCACCTTCAGCCGGGAAGCAGGATGGAACTATCAGATGGCTGACCAAAATTACCGGCTCCAGCCTCTTCTACTACACCATTATCACCGACGCCTCTTTCCATGGCACCCTTTCATTTTCTGGAAACGTCCGCGATGGACACGGCGGCGAAGCGATAGAAATAAGGGGCACAAACAGTTCCAGGGCGGGCGTTCATCACTGGGCAGATAGTGATGGGGACAACAGAATCAGCGATGAGGAGATTCTTGAAGTGTACGATCTTCTCGCCAACGATAATTCTGCACAGCTAGATCTGGACCTGCTCGAAGAGATGTGGCTGGGAGACGGGTACCTCTGGCACCCTGAGCAACAGCAGTTTTCCATTTTAGAATAATCAATACAAGTCGGCCATGAATCATACAACACCATATCCCAGACCACTGCTTCTGCTCCCATTTCTTGTTTCCTTGCTGTTTCTTGCCATGGCAGCCCAGTCCATCGCCGGACAGGCTGCGGCCACGCTGCAGCAGGACGGTCAGAGCCTCAGACTGGAAGTTTCGGTGCCCTCACCACCACCCACCAGCCTGATTGCCAGCATCAAGCTGCCAGCGCAGACCAAGATTGGAGCGTCCTCACCCCCGGCAGCCAAAGTTGATTCCAAGAAAGCGCATATCAAGTGGCTGGTTAAACACCCCCGCCCGGGAACACTGCGGTTTTCGGTAACTACTTCCCCCCCTATGAAATTATCAAGTGTTTCGGCGGAGGTGTTATTCCGTCCGCCGGGAGGGGGAAGCCTGACTAGGATCGAGGCCAAGAATCGCTGATTCCCTTCCGAGCTGATTCAACTCCTGCCAGCGTCATCATAGGCATTGAATCGGGTCCGGATTCTACCCAGTCAATCCGTCTCTTCAGAAAGTAACCACCCATGTTTATCCATAATATTTCGATAACTTAAAACCTTTATGCAGATGTTTGGTAGACCCGACATGGAGCCGACATCGCCTGATATCGCCTAGAAAATCCCTCCTTTTCGACCTACAAAGAAAACAAAGCAGTACAAAACCAATCCTAAAGGAGGACCGTCATGAAAAAGATTATACTATTCGCAGTCGCAATCATTTCCATTGCAGCTACCGCCCAGGCAGAACAATATCTTAGAATCAACAAAGGAATACAGGGATTGCTCCTCGGTGCGGGAGGCGGAGCGTTGGCCGGACAAGCCATTGGCCGCAACACCCAATCGACCTTGATCGGTACTACCCTGGGCACATTGGTCGGCTACATGGTCGGCAATGAAATGGATAAAAACAGTGTGCACTATCGCGAGGTGGGGTATCAGCCACGCTATGAGCCCAGGTATGATCCAGGCTATAGGCCGCTGCCATCCAGCTATGGTTACGACTATCGACCCGTTTCCAGTTACCGCGCCCCCGCGACCTCCTGCCGAGAAGTTGAAATCTTAGGTACGGTCCACGGCGCTCCTGAAAAAATCTTAACCACAGCCTGTCCTACTCCCGAGGGCTGGATTCTCGCGGAGTCTTTGCCAGAAAAGGCAGCCGGATATCGCTACGAGTACAGAAACAATGTCCCCCCGCAACACAGTGTTAACAGCATCCCTCCACCAGCAGCCAATTACTACGATCAGCGGGTGAGGTATCAGTACTGAGAAAAACTCGATTTACGTGCAATAGAGGACGTATCACGTAATTAGTCATTCGAATTACGTGGTACGTCTTTGCGTTTTCACTTATCTTCCCCCTCATCTTTCCCCCTCATCCCATTGTTGCCTTGCCTGTCACCTCTCCAAGCGCGTATAATAGTGCCAATGAATACGCGTCTGCCAGATAACCATTTCACCAATCAGGTGGTCAGCGAAATCCTCATCGGTTTGCAGGACGGTCTGACCAGGTTTTCCGGTCCAAGCCGGGTGGGAGTGATCTACCGTCTCTCGGTGGACGCTGAATACTACATCTGCGATCCCGCCGGTTTGCTGAGGGGCCATGAAACCAAGATTCGGGCGGCCTTTTTTGACGAGCACGACAGGCCGCTGCCGATCAGGCACCACCTCCTGGACAAGCCCTACAGCGATATCGACCGGGTCGATGACCTGGAACTGGACGGCATCATTTGCGTCGGTGGCCAGTCGGGACCTGTCCCCTATCAGATGTGGTTCACCGACCACCATCCTGAAATACTCTCCACCGGCCCGACCCAGCGCTGGCTGGAACATGCGGCCCTGAGATTCTCCCATGATGTGGCCAACGAACGGGAACTCTACTCTGGCATTTCAGGCAGGTTTCTGCGGGAGTATGCCACCCATGCGGTACACGATCATATCGTGCATGAGCTTGAAATCGCAGGCGCCCATAGCGGGCAAAACACCTTTTCCATCTACCAGATACTTGGTGGTATCCTCGCCATTTCCAGAACAAGAGAGGAGCTGCAATCCCCCCACGGCGAACTTGCCTTCATCCTGCCAGAGCATATCGACTCCATCGATTTTCTGGCCCGTTTCCATGAAGCGGAACAGCCCCAGCTCGACAACCACAAGCATGTCAGGAAACTGCTGCAGGCTGTGCAGAAATCCCGCAACCGCCTCGTTTCAGACGGCAGTCAGATTCTGGGAATCGCCAGGGGCCGTATTGACCATTTTCATTTGACCGCAGACTTCCAGGGGCT
Organism: Desulfofustis sp.; assembly: GCA_029287755.1. Next base: position 6,860 of record JARFQM010000051.1, read on the forward strand.
TTACGGCTTTCTGAGGATCAACGATCAATCCATATGCAGCTTTGCCGACGGGGCCTATTCTTCGGCGACCCATCAGGCCAAACTCTTTCAAGTCGAGGAGGCCCTGCTCGATTATGATATGGACAGTTCGGTGAGGAGCAGTCTGTTCCATATCATCTCCTCGATCATTCACTATGGCGAAACTGAAAATTTCGGCTGTGCGGTGGTTCTGGACCTGAATCAGCCCATCACCCATATAGCCGGTCAGAATCTTCACCATCCCCTGGATCTCGAACGTTCCAACCTGCTCGATCTGGCCTGTGATCTGGCCAGGGTGGACGGCGCCCTGCAAATCGGCAGCGACCGAAAGCTGCACCGCTTTGCCTGCCTGTTCGACGGACTGGCCATTGCCAACGAAGACCGGGCCCGGGGCGCCAGGTACAACTCTGCCCTGAGATTCACAGCCTGCCACCCCGATACGGTTATCATCGTGGTGTCCGCAGACCGCCCCGTATCGGTGATAAAAAACGGCTATGAATATGTGAATATGGTCGATGCGGCCGCATGCTCTGGCAAGATTGTCCCTGAAAAGCTGGGGGACTGGCTGACTTCAGAAGATTAGGATCGGGGCGGGAGTGCAGAGCGAGGGGGACACCATAGGTATTGCGTCCCCTCCGCAGTCTAAATTTCCCTTGCCCAGGTGGGGATACGGCTCAAGATATAATTCTGCACGGTCTCTTTGCGTTCTCCTGCCTCGACCTCACCCACTGCCTCCATAACTTCGTCGAAGTCAAACCAGCAGATTTCCCTGTCCTCATAGTTATAGACAGTAAGAATACGCCTGTTTTCCTGATGGATATCCTCTTCTTCCTGGATGGCGGCGACTATCTTGA